>JBAVGF010000087.1:0-4166 GCA_049684675.1 Thermodesulfobacteriota bacterium
GAAAAGGGGTAGGCCTAACTCATTTGACCATCAGTTCTGGCCGCCAAGTAACAAAAAGGGTGCGTTCACTAAACGCACCCTTTTTGTTACTCTTTAATAAAAATCCACGTCTCATCCCGGACTTCGGCCGGAAGAAAGGGTCCCATAATCTCCGATAGGGGTGAGATGCTGAATCAAGTTCACCATGACGCTTAGCGCCTGCCGTGATAAAATTGATAAATCCTTTGGGCCGACTTTGAATTCATCTTTGGAGCTTTGGTTAATTCTTCTTCCGTGGCCTGTTTGATCTTCTCAACCGTTCCAAAAAATTTCAATAACTCCTTTTGTCTGATTCGACCGATCCCCGGAATCCCTCCCAATTCCGATTTGATGGTCTCCCTGCTTCTCACCTTCTTGTGGTAAGTGATAGCAAATCGATGGGCTTCGTCGCGGATTCGGTCAAGGAGATGGAGGAGTGGCGAATGCCTCCCCAAAATGAAAGGGTCCTTGTATTGAGGATGGAAGACCTTTTCCTCGGTCCTTCTCAACCTCGAAAGACGGGGCTTTTCAATAGTCCTTTCCTTGGCCAGACTGATGAGATCCACTTCCCTTATCTTCAGCTCTCTGAATACTTCCTGGGCCACATTCAATTGACCTCTTCCGCCATCTAACAGAACCAGATCCGGAAGATCGTTCTCTTCAACGGCGTTTTGATACCGGCGGAGGAGGACTTCGTACATCATGCCATAATCGTCCGCCCCTTCTATCGTTTTAATCCTGAAATGACGGTATCGCTCCTTATTCGGTTTCCCGTCTTCAAAAAAGATCATGGATCCAACAGCATTTCCCCCTTGGAGGTTCGAGATATCGAAAGCCTCAATCCTTTGAGGAACTTTTCTCAGATGAAGCTTCTCCTTCAGGGTGTTCAAAAGTTTCTCCTCCTCCTTATCCAGTTCATCCTTTGCAAAAAGAAATTGTTCCGCATTTTCACAGGCCATCTTAAGAAGATGTTTTTTATCTCCTTTGACGGGAACAAAGATCCGAACCCTTTTCCCCTTCATCTCTGTCAACCGTTGTTCCACAAAGTCCTGCTCGGAAATTGACCTCGGGATCAAAATCTGTTCAGGAATAAATTTACCTTCACGATAATATTGAAAGAGAAAGGATGAAAGAATTTCCTCGTCCAGAAGCCCGGTGGAGGGCAAGACAAAACCCCTGCCTCCCATGAGCCTGCCTGCCCTGACCAGGAGCGGATAGACGATGATCTTATGGTCCTGGCGATGGAAACCAATCACATCCTGGTCGAGGAAGTCTGTGGAGACAATCTTCTGCTTCTCGATCACCTGCTCGATATAGGCGATCTGGTCTCTGATTTTGGCAGCCCCTTCAAAGTTGAGGTTCTCCGACTCTTCTTCCATCCTTTTTTTGAGGCTCTCCAACAAATCCCTATTCCTTCCGGCAAGGAACATCCTCACCTGTTGAACGACCTCCCGGTACTTTATCGGATCGATCTCTTCGCAGCAAGGGCCCGGACACCGGCCCATCTCATAATTGATGCAGGGTCTCAACCGATGGGTGAATTTGGTATCCATGCAGGTCCGGATAGGAAAGAGCCTGCGGATCAGCCTCAGGGTTTCCCTGAGGGAGGTGGCAGAAGGATAAGGGCCGAAATAGAGAGAACCGTCTTTCTTGATCCGCCTCACAATGCATAAAGTTGGATATTCTTCGTCCAGTGAGAGCTTGAGGCAGGGATAATTCTTATCATCCCTGAGCTTCACGTTATAGCGGGGATGGTGCGTTTTGATCAGGGTATCTTCCAGGATGAAGGCCTCTTTCTCCGTATCGGTGACTAGGGTATCAATGTCGGCCACCTTCTCGAGCATTGCCAGAGTTTTCAAATCCTTTCCATCCGGCTTCCGGAAATAAGAGTTGACCCGGTGCCGGATGTTCCCCGCCTTTCCCACATAAAGAATCGCTCCCTTCTTATCCTTAAAAAGATAAACACCGGGGGCAGTGGGCAGATGGTTAATTTTTTGATCTAACGGTTTCATCTCCATTTTTAATTATCGCAAATTATTTCGGAAAAGCAACGATCAGGATAATGGGAAAGACTCTTTTAAATTGAGGGAAAGGCAGGGCCTTCTGGTTTTTTGGGTCGAAGTGCCGTATAATTCCTCCATGCCGAAAGCCCTCCTGATCCATTCAACTGAAAAATCGCTCCTGGTGGCCGAGCAGCCTGTTTCAGTTTTTCCGGTCTTGGGGGTGATTACGGTGGCAGCCCTCTTTCCCGAGAGTTGGGAAGTAAATGTCGCCGACGAGACCGTCGAGGAGATCGACCTCGACCGCAACGCCGATCTTGTCGGTATCTCGACGCTCACCCTCAATGCCTCTCGCGCGTATGACCTGGCAGACCATTTTCGCAGTAAAGGCATACCTGTTTTGATGGGGGGCATGCACCCTTCAGCCCTGCCGCAAGAATCTCTCCGGCACGCTGACGCCGTTGTCGTGGGCGAAGCAGAAGGGGTATTCGATCGCGTTCTTTCGGACCTGGGAAATGGCAGGATGAAGGGGATCTATAAGAGTGAGGAGCTTCCGGATATTACGAAAGTGCCGCACCCGCGATTTGACCTCCTTCATCCCAAACACCGCCGTTTCATCCACTCGATCCAAGCCACGCGCGGTTGTCCCCATGACTGTGATTTCTGTTCCGTCACTCCCTTCTTTGGACACAGATACCGTCTGAGGCCCGTGGAGGATGTCGTCCGTGACCTCCGGACCTCCCTCGAGCAGGCCTCATCGAGAACGGTCTTCTTCGTTGACGACAATATCGGCGGCAATCCCAGTTATGCGAAGGAAGTTTTTCGAGCCCTCACCCCACTCAAGATAAAGTGGGGAAGTTTTGCTTCTGTTGCGTTCACAAGGGACCGTGAATTGCTCGACCTCGCCGCAAAATCTGGCTGCATCGAGCTCTTCATCGGCTTTGAATCTATCTCCCAGGAAAATCTGGACACCTCGCACAAATCGTGGGTCCGGGCGGATCGGATGAAGGAGGATATCAAGATCTTCCACGACCACGGCATCATTGTTGAAGGCGCATTTATCTTCGGCCATGAAAACGATCGAAAAGATATCTTCCGGAGGACAGTGGATTTTGTCCAAACAGCCGGCATCCAGGTTCCTGTATTCGGCATCCTCACTCCCTACCCTGCCACTCGATTGAGAGCTAAACTCAGCCAGGAGGGACTGCTCTTGCCCGAGTCCTCCAATTGGCGACTTTATGACGGTTCCCATATATTATTCAAGCCCGCTCATATGTCCCCGGAGGAGTTGGAGGAGGGATTTCTTTGGGCGAAGAAATTCTGCTCAGCGCCGCGCTCGATCTTTAAAAGGATGTTCCGGGCACCGCGAACAAACTGGCTCACGGCTTTAGGACTTAATTTCTCGATGTGCTTCGGCAGAATGAAACAGATCAGGGAGCGCTGGCCCCGCTCCAGGGGACGACTCGTTCGACCAGGGACCTGGTAAGACGAAGGAATCTTCCAACGGAGCCAGCTTTTCTTACCCAAATTTTAATGCCGTCTCCTCAAGGCGATAGATCCTATCCCTAAGCTCTGCGGCCCGTTCAAACTCCAAATGACTCGCTGCCTCCTTCATCTCCCTCTTCAGCTTCTGAAGCATCGCCGGAATCTCTTTGAGAGGAACATAGTCCTCCTGGGTATCGGACACGGCAGGGATGGTGAAATAGTCTGCTTCGTAGATTGAAGCCATAATGTTTCGAACCGACTTCTTCACCGTCTGCGGGGTAATTCCGTGAACCCTATTGTATTCTTCCTGTATCTTTCTTCTCCGACTTGTCTCTAAAATCGCCTGATCCATCGATTGGGTCATTTTATCCGCATAGAGGATGACCTGGCCGTTCACGTTTCGTGCAGCCCGGCCAAACGTCTGGATGAGAGATTTTTCAGACCGTAAAAAACCCTCCTTATCCGCATCCAGAATGGCGACCAAAGAAACCTCCGGAATATCGAGTCCCTCCCTCAGAAGATTGATTCCGATCAGGACATCGAACTTTCCCAGCCGGAGATCTCTGATGATCTCCACCCGGTCGAGGGTATCAATATCGGAATGGAGGTATTTCACCCGAATCCCGAGGTCAGCATAGTATTCCGCCAGATCTTCGGCCATTC
>JBAVGF010000088.1:0-23299 GCA_049684675.1 Thermodesulfobacteriota bacterium
TCAAATGTTTCAAAATGCAAGAGCTTGGTGCGATGGAGTGAAACTTGGGGGCAAGAAAATACCTCTGCCACTTCCTCAGAGATCGCCAAAGCACCTATACAAAACAAGAAAAAGGACTTCCTCCAAACAAATCAGATATATTCAACGGTAGCAGGGGGTTTGGGCGTCTGGGCAATACCTAATCTGGCAAGTCGCGTCGAATTAACTCCTGATTGATAAGTACGCCTACGAGTGTTGATTTGAGTGCGATCCTCGATGTCAAGGATTGTGGCTTGAAAGTGAAGCAGCGCGTTAAGAGTTCCGCTCTGTTCCCCCTTTGTGCTTCGATCTTATTTCGTCATCGTGCCTTCTTCGATCCACATATAGAAACCTATAAATCCCATTCATAAATCGATAATACCTATGAATGAAGGGGTGTACCTTAACAAACAATTCATGCGCGTAATTACCTGCCTCTTTCTCATTGTCAGGTTGTAACCTATATTTATGGTGCCCGACCTCATGGAACAGGGTATGTTCTATGAAAAGTTTGCCAAATGTTATCAAGAAAATCCTATTTCTAAGCTCTATAAGCAATCTGCTCTTTCTGTGAAAGGAAAAGATATAACCGAGTGTCTGACTTAAGTAAATTGCGATTCCTCCACCATCGGCGACTTGCCCCGGTGGGTAGTACCCTCCGGATACGTCTTGTCGACCATCGGCTGGAGCTTCGTCGTAGACATAAACTCTATCTATTCCTGTCCAGTCTTCTTCAGGGACTTCAGACACGTATTTCGCAATCCATTTTTCAATTTGTTTATATTGAAATTTCTGCCCATAGTAGGCTAATCCAAATGATCCTAAACCCATTTAGCTTCACATCCTTCCAGAATTAGGCAATGGTAGGGTATTCCAAATTACGGACTGTAATCTACATCTGTGCAAAAAATTAGTGCTCATTTGTCCGTCTTTTAAAGAGTTTTCGGAACAGCTTAGGTAGAAACCAGATGCCCGGGATGATTAGAAGCAACCAAGGGATGGCCACCACAATAAACGTGATGACCGCTGCGAGACTGCTCGCGAACACACTCCCCATTGCATGCCAGGCGGATACAATCGGTGCCAAGGCCCCCGTCTCCGCAATAGACGGCTTGGGTCTAAAATCAATGCTCACAGCAACTTTCTCCGTCTCGTTGGCAAGTGCTTTCCGACTCGCCACCAGGCTGTCCAACTCTGACTGTGCTCTGGACAATTCCCGCTCAACCTCCACCACATCTTTCAAACTGCCTGTTCGGGTAGTCAACATCGTACGCAGCCGATTACGCAATTCAGTGAGATTTCTGATCTTGGCCTCCACATCGATGACTGTGGTCGTCTTATCTTCGCTTTCCGTGTTTTGGGTTACAATATTACCCACTTTGTTGATATGCTCCATTAGGGATTTGAGGTTCCGGGGAAGAACCCGCAAAACGAGATGGCCGGAGGGGCGTGAGTACGAAGTCTTTTTATTTATCGTGGATTCCATAATTTCGCAATGGATGCTCCAACAGAACTCATTCACCGATTCCCATGCTTTTTCCAATTCAGCCTCTGAAGTCTCCACAACCAAATGAAGCCTCGTGGCTATATAGCGTTTAGATCCGGCCTCAGAATCCTTCCTAATTTCTTGTTGTCTAACTTCGGCCGGAGCAAGAAGCTCAGGAGACTCTCGATGTTTTGAGGCTTGCTTATATTCCACTGCTTCATCACAACCGCTCATCAGCAATAGAGACCGATCGTGCCAAGTAATATGAGTTTTCTTATCATAGACCCTCCTCCATTTCGCCGATATTTTTAAAGCCCTCTTTTTTTACCCCCCCTTCCCCTCCCCCTTGAAGGAGGGGTGGGAGAGGGGTAAGAGTTTTGGAGGCTATTCTATACTCTCTTATCTTATTTGACAATTGAGTCACCCCTTAAAGTCCTTGGGGATCGGAGCAAATTCCAGATCATCGGGCCAGAATCTGTTTTTCGGACCACATGCGATAATTCCTTTCCGGCAAAGCTCTGAGCGCCACTCGTATTTGAGTACGATTTTTTCCGCGATGGTATGCTCAGGATCAAATTGGACCACGTAGGCAGGAGAGTAGGTCGTTTCTCCAAATCCGGTGCCGGCCTGCTCCCTCTCTTCCAGTTTGTGTTTGTCGGCGGTACGACTCTTGCTTGAGGCCGAAGGGGCCCCTGCCGCAGGCGCTTCTCTCTTTTGGAATGACATATCGGAATGGGGGGCAATTTGGGGTACCTTTTCTCTATAGACAGCCAGCGCGATAGTCCCCATGGCCGAAGCATCGGCAAATACTTTTTCGGCATAGGAATCGGACTGCTCGGTAAAGTAGAATCTATTGGTCCTGTCCATCCCGGTTCGCCAGCCTTCAAAAGTATTGGTATCATAAGACCCGATGATATACATCCTTTCATTCCGGAGGAGATCTGATTTTTTGCCGTCGATGATGTTTCTTCCATCCACGGCGATGACCACGCCAATACGCCTGTCTGACTTATTCGTAACCTGAATAGAGTATCTTTGCCCCTTCACTGCTTCGACATAGTAGTAGTCCCCTTCCTGATGGCCACGCAGAAAGGTCTTGTATTTCGGGAACGCCTCCCCTTTGTCAGAAACAATCCGCAATTCGACGACATCGTTCCTCCCCCCATGCGCACATCCCAGTGTGGGAATGGCCAAACTGATAAACAATACCGCAATAAAAGCAATTCGTCTCATAAGATTACCTCCTTTTTGAGTGTCTTTTGATTTAATAGACAACCCGAACAGAAAAAAGTTCCGTGTTTGGGAAAAGTTTTTCAGTTGATGGAAAAAGTTGTTTCAGCCCCTTTTGCCCAGTCTGACAACCCCTCTGATTGAAAATGCTGGACTTTCAGATTTCCTTGCTGTTATTCTAAAAAGGAATCCATCGAAGGAGAAAAATATTGACGCCAGGTCGATTTAAGGTAAGAGCGATTACCTTCCTATTCATATTGGCAACACTTACCAACTTATTCTCATGTGCAGCTTCCAGCGTCAAAGGAAGTGGTCAGCCCGCCAGCCTAAACCGCTTTATCAAAAAATTCATTGCGCACCATGCCACTCAGATAGGGGAATCCGAGCAGTTAATCTTCGCCACCAATAGAGACTCCTCGTCGGTTCTCGTCACCATTCATGCCGTGGAGAGAAACAACGGTGTCTGGCACCTCGTATTCCCCGCATTTACCGGATCGATCGGAGAGATGGGGTTTGCTGCGATTGACGATAAGAGAGAAGGAGACGGCAAATCCCCGAGCGGCATTTTTCCTTTTGGGATAGCTTTCGGGTATGATCCTTCGGTTGTGACCAAAATGCCTTATAGACAGGCCACAGACGACGACTTCTGGGTGGATGATGTCAATTCAGAAGACTACAACAAATGGGTCGAGGGTGACCCCAACGCAGCGTCCTGGGAAAAGATGAAGAGAGACGATGACCAGTACAAGTATGGAGTGGTGATCGAATACAATATGCACCCTATTGTGAAGGGAAAGGGGAGTGCGATCTTTTTGCACGTATGGAATGGCGGGGACTCAACCCTTGGCTGTGTATCGATGCCCGAGGAGATGGTTTTAGAAATTCTTGGATGGCTTGATCCTGCTAAGAAACCCTTGATCATCATGGGGACAGAATCCGAACTTCGTGCATTACGGTCTCGCTAATCATGCTTTGGTCGATTTAAGTACTCTATGACTCTATTTTCCCAGATATTGAATAAAAGGAAAGGCAGATGATCAAGATGACACATGACCGTCATGCTATCCAGTCACTGGCTATTCTCTTTACGATCTTCGTCATGCTCACTACCGGCACGGCATTCAGAGCATGGGGAGAAACAAAAGCGGAAGCACCAGCCCACCCGCCCCGAAAGGTGATTGATATTGTTGATATTAAGGATCTGAACCCTCGCATTATTGTTGATATGAAATATGCCACAGAGGATAATTTCACAAAGAAGAGGCTTTACGATTCTAACACCTGTTTTTTGAGGAAGTCTACCGCCTCCAAACTGGATGCCGTTCAAAGGAAGCTTGAGGGAATGAATCTCGGTCTGAAGGTATGGGACTGTTACAGGCCATTGGCAGTCCAGCGGAGCCTTTGGGCCATTCTTCCCGATGAGCGATATGTGGCGAATCCAAAAACGGGCTCCCGTCACAACCGGGCCTCCGCCGTGGACGTGACACTTGTTGATTCCCAAGGAAAGGAACTTCAGATGCCGACAGGGTTCGATGATTTCAGCCCTCGGGCGGATCATCATTATCATGACCTTCCGGATCAGGCGATCAGGAATCGAGAGCTTCTCAAAAACCTGATGGAAAAAGCGGGATTCATTCCTTTGCCAGAGGAATGGTGGCATTACGATGATGAAAGCTGGATGCAGTTCGACGTTACGGATGTGCCCTTTGATGACTTCTTAAAACCTCAGAATTAGGCGGAGATATTTCGGTGGTTTTTCCTTCGGATCATTTCGAAATGGTGGGGTTGAAGTAGCTGCGCGTGGCCGAAGCCACCCGAGGTGCCAGAACAATCAGGGCGATCAGATTCGGAAAGATCTGGAGACCGTTCATGGTGTCGGCATAGTCCCATACCGTCTTCACTTCGGTGACAGCGCCCACGAAGATCAAGCCGCAATAAATCCAGGCGTAGATTTTGAGCACATTGGATCGAAAGATGTATCCGAAGCAGAGCCCGCCGTAGTAGGACCATCCCACCAGATTCGAGTAGCCGAACAGGAACGAGCTCACCGCCACCATCCAGCCTCCAACGACCGGAATGCTGGTGTTGAAGGCGGAAGCCACCAGAGCGGTGCTCATGGTGCCGCTCGTCCACTTCCCTGTGATCGTTACCACGAGCGCGGTCATCGTGCAGGTAACAAAGGTAATGATGAATACGTCGACGGTCGCAACGAGGCCCTGGCGAACCGGATCCCGGCTCCGGGCCGCTCCGTAAGCCATCCCTGCTGTCCCGAGTCCCGCCTCATTCGCGTAGAGCCCGCGCGCCGCGCCGAGACGAGCAGCGAGAAGCACCGAGGCACCGGTGAATCCCCCGATCATGGCAGTCGGAGTAAATGCACTCTTCAGGATGAGAGCGACGGTCTGCGGCAGCAAGTGGATGTGGGCGAGGATGATGTAGAGCGATCCGCCGACGTACAGGACCACTTTCAGCGGAACGAGCTTTTCCGCAAAACGGGCAATGCTCCTGATCCCTCCGATGACGACCAGCCAGGTACCGATAGCAATGGCGGCCCCTGCGAGCCACTTCGGGATGTGAAACTCGGTGTAAAGCACCAGCGCCATCGAGTTGGTTTGAGCCAGGGGGCCCGTCGTCATGGCCGCCATCCCCGCTAGGAATGCGAAGATCCAGGCGAGCACCGGCGATCGGACGCCGTTTCTCAGATAGTACATCGGGCCGCCTGCGACGCTGCCATCCGGAAGCTGCTCACGGAACTTGAGTCCCAGGACAGCCTCGCTATATTTCGTCGCCATCGCGAAGAGGCCGCTGGCCCACATCCAGAAGATGGCGCCCGGCCCGCCCACGGCAATCGCAGTGGCCACACCGGCGATGTTGCCGTTTCCGATGGCTCCGGCAAGCATCGTCATCATCGACTGCCAGGGCGAGATGTCGCCCGGAGGTACGGAGGCTTCTGCCTCAGTTCGTGCCGGGGCCGCAATCCCCTGTGCGGCGAATCGCCAGCCCAATCTGAACCGGCGGAGGTGGGTAAACTTCAACCTGAAGGAGAGGTAGATACCGGTGCCCACTAGTAGGACAACCGTGGCAGGCCCCCAAACCACTGCAGCCGCTTCCGCCCAGAACTCGCTCATGCGATTGACCCTGTCCCCTTGAGGATGGTCCTCCCTTGAAGCCATGGCCGAATTAGATCACTTGCTGTTGATTCCACAAGGCATACCATCCTATGAGTCGAAACAACAATGATAAATGATAAGAAGTCGCTTTTGGATGGGTTGAATGTACGAAAAATGGGGATGTAAGTCAAGCCTAGAAGGACCCCGGGGTACGAATGAAGGTGTTAGGCCAGCATTCAGGATAATGATAGGGAAACCAACCCGAAGGGTGATCAGCGGTCAGTGTCGAGCTGCTTTTCCTCTTCGTGAATCATTTTCCTTTTCTGGTCCGACCCAGAACCGGAAATGATTAATATCAGATAAAACAATCCTGCCAGCAAGAGACCGAGTCCGACAAGGCTGAAAAACAGTTTTGGCTTCCGGACCATAAAGATGATAAGTCCAAGCACAATTAGAATAACGATGATTGTGTGGGTCTGAGCAAAGGAAACCATGGGGCCCATCATCATTCGCCGTATAGGGTGGTCTCGACTTGTTCCCTTGACCGAATTTCCTCTGCCAACTTTCGGGCAGCCTTTCTGTCTTCATGCTTGCTGACGAGTACCCGATAGATAGGAGACCTGTCCTTCGTTACCCCCGGCTGGGTAAACGCATCGTATCCTTTTTCCCGAAACTTCTTCGCGAGGGCCTGTGCCCTGTCTTCGTTCTTGAAGGCTCCCAGCTGGACCGAGTAGAACGGTCTCCGTGGTGGTTGGGACCCGGACTCCAACGAGAACGAAGAGGTCTGCTTAGGAGGTGCGGAGGGTGCCGATGATGCTGGCGGAGAGGCTTCTGCGATGTTCCTTGTCGGAGGCACCTGTGATTTCGATCCGGTCTCAGGAGCGGCTGATGGAACTCGCACGGAGGGTGTTATGGCCGGAGAAGGCGGGACCTCCTGGACCGGCATGAACTGTCGATAAGCCAGAAAACCTGCCCCAGATATCACCAGGAGGACCCCTATGCCAATTGCCGGTAGAAGAAGGGCGGGACGCTTCTTCGCCATTCGCCTGGCAGTCTGTGGCGAGGCAACCGGTTCGTTTTCTTCGGGGTCAAGCCGAACCGGTTCGTTTTCTTCGGGGTGCCGAAAAGGAGGCGCTTTGCCAAAAATCGCTCCCGTCTTTTCGATAAGCTCCTCCGGACCGAATGTCGGTTCGAGAAAATCCACGATCCCGTATTCCTCGAGATACTCGGAGCCCAGCGCTTTTTTCAGGGAAGCAAGAATAATGATAGGGACTTTTATTAAGAGCGGAATGCCATGGATTGCCTTGCAGGGATCGAGTCCTGTAGGGCTTAGTTCAACAGGCTTGATGTAGATAAGCGAAGGCTTGAGGAACTCCGCCATTTCTACGTTTACCTCTTGACTTGAGACGGTATAGATCAAGTAGCCCTCTGCCTCGAGCGTGGCGGTCATTCTCTGATCGATCTCCTGGCCTGCGTCTACGACGAGTATCGTTTCACCTGCCATATGTCCTCTCAGCGTTATACGAAGGGCCGGCGCTTTATTCCTTCAAGCACCGGCATAGGTTCAAAGTGTTTCCCAATATTTGGAAGGCATATCCCGCGCAAGCATGAGCGCGCCGTCCGCGCCCGCAAAGAGCGGATCTGCAACGCGGGTGACTTTGCAGCTGCCGTATTCCTTCAAGGCATCCTGCAGGTACTCGGCAATACCTCTGATAAGGCTCCCTCCACCCGCAAGAACGATATTGTTCTTTATCTTCATCTGGAATTCGGGATCAAACCGGGCGATCATCTCGGTGGTGGTCTCGACGAGCGACGGCAGCATACTTTCGCATGCTCGCCGGATCTCGTCCTTGATGTCATGCATGACCGGTTTGCCATTCACCGGCAGCTCTACGCGAATCTGCTCATTGATGTCACGGACAAAGCTGAATTTCTCCTTAAACTGCCGCACCATATTCTTGTTGAACCTTGAGCTTGGATATTTCTCCATAAGATAATTGAAGAGCTGTTCGTCGATATAGTCGCCCGCCGTGAGAATGGTCCTCTGGTCTTCTTCTGAGGGAATCGTCCCATGCATGATGCAAAAATCGATGGTCCCGGCACCTATGTCAATGATGAGCGCGTCGTTCAGCAGGTTCATCCCGTAGGCGATCGCAAAGGGTTCCGATACCACCATGAGGGTATGGACATATTCCTCAACCGCCTTCCGGATAGCAAGCTTGTTGACTTTTAGCGATTCGGCGGGCACCCCAACCACCGCATGGATCTTCTGGCTGGGCTCTGGCTTTGCAAGATCAATAAGATGCCTGATGATTTCCTTGACCGCCCTCTCGCTGCTTTCGATCCCCTCCTTAATGATGCCTCGTTCAAGGGGTCTGCAAAAATCGAGGGAAAGCCGGTGCTGCAGGGCCTCGGCTCCGAAAAGTACCGGCTTGCCGACGACTTGCTCCGCGATAAAGTCCTTCGGCCAGCCGACGTAGCTCTCGATCCATTCCTTCTTGCCACTACTTGAAGAGATCGCGCTCCGCGACGTTCCAAGGTCGATACCGACAAACAGGACATTGTCTTGCTTCTGCTCATCTTTTGGCTTCATGGGTAAGGGCTCCTTTACTAAGATAATCGAAAATGCCGGCTGCAAGATACCCGGCAATATTCTCCCTGTGACTTTCAGAATTGAGCTCCCGCTCCTCTTCGCGATTGCTGAGACACGAAACCTCCGCCAGCACGGCGGGTACGTCCACGCCGAGAAGGACCACGAAAGGTGCCCTCTTGACGCCGTGGTTTTGTATGTCTTCGCTATGCTTCCTGCTGTTCAGGAACAGGTTCGCCTGGATGGATTCGGCAAACTCTTTTGACTCCTGAAGCTTCATGGTCTTGCCAAGCCTTTCCATGACTTCCTTGAAATCGCTCAGCCCGTATTCCGACCCTGCGTTTTCTTGCTGGGCGAGCTTAAGTGTCTTCTCGTCATTGGAAGGTCCAAAATAATATGTTTCAACGATGTTGGTGGGTTTGCGCGGCAAGTAATTGAGATGAATCGAGATGAAGAGGTCAGCTTTCGCTTCCTGGGATAGGGTCACCCGTTTTTCAAGAGATACGGACGAATCGTCCTCCCTCGTCATGAGTACACGGTAGCGGCCGCTCTTGACGAGATGGGTCTTCAATCTCTTTGCGATATCCAGTGTAATATCCTTTTCCATAGTCCCCATCTTTCCGATGGTGCCGGAGGCCGTCCCGCCATGGCCCGGATCGATCATGATCGTTTTAATTTTCAGGCCGAGCATGCGGCTGAAGAAAGCATTGTGGTTATTCAGAAAGGCACTGAACTCGGAAGAGTTCACTGCCCCTTCCGAAGGAAGGCTTGGCACAGGAAGAAGAGGATAGTTGTTCATATCCGAGGTCGGCTCTGTTGAGACGCCCGCCGCGAAATGAGGAGCAGGGGGTACGCTCCTATCCGCGGTCGGATCTGCCGGCTGGGGAAGGGAAGCAAGGAGTATCCTCATGTTCGCGGTCGGTTCTGCAGGCGCGAATGAACTTTCCATATGCTGGCCGGGGATAAGGATCGCAAAGATGCAGAGGACCGCAGGCAGGAAAACTCTCTTCAGCAGGGGGAAGGGCCTCCGCCGCGACAGGGCTGGGCGGCCCCTTGAGAGCATAAGAAGGTTTTCTTCATAAACACCGCGGAGGATGTTCTGACGAATTTTGAATTCATTCTTTCCGATGAAGATGGAAATCATGGCATCGTGAAAAATTAGCAATTTATGGGCAAAAAGTTCATTTCGAAATTATGTTAGGGAAGGCCTCCTGTGCCGCTACTCCATGGATCAGCTTTTTTTCTGCACTATCAAGAGACACCCGTCCCTTTAAAAAAATCTACGGACTTAAACAAGCATATATTATACCAAATTTTCGACACTTACAAGTTTTTGTTTTTTAATAGCTTTTTCAAAATAGACTATGACAGAGTGCCGAATCTTGCAGCTCAGTTTGGGTAAATGGTTAAAAATTGTCCATATTCAACCCGCAAGGCATATGGCAAAGTACCCCATTTCGGGAACGGCGGTCTTAGGGAAAATGACTTATACCAGGGGTGGTTCCTCTTCACTCTTCCTAACAGCAGCACTCTCCGTATTGGCACAGTTCATCTTCCAGATCGCAGTATCCCTCTCGAATGGAGGCGCGTACTTTATTATAAAAATCCGGCGAGAATTCTTTCATGCCGTGAACCGTCCGGCCGTGTTCGAGGACCTTTTCAAATAGTCCTGTTTCCGTCTCCGCACAAGCCGCAAAAGTGCACTCAGACCCCAAGTCCTTCCAGCTAACCATTTTGTCCATGTGAAAACCCCCTTTCTTACTACAATGATAATTATCCGTTTCAAGGATTCAAGGACGATATGGCTGATTCCTGGAGCCACCCAATTTTTTTGACATTTTCTAAGGAAGATAATATATTAAACTCAAATAATTCGATCTTTCTTTTCGATCTCCCCACCTGCTGAGGATCTTACGATTATGAATCAAAGGTGTTAAACAATCGGGTTGCAAAGGCGTCCCACCGGATGCCCCTACCACTCTAAATCTATATAAAGGAGGAACGAATGGGAATTCGGACAGTCGAAGAATACAAACAGAGCTTGAAGGACGGAAGGCGTGTTTACATCCGCGGCGAAAAGGTAGATGACGTTACGGCACACCCGATACTCGGCGTTTCGGTAGACACCGTAGCCCAGGGGTTCGCGCTGACGGCTTCAGCGGACCCTGAGGTAAAAAGATTATTCGTGGTCCCTCACCCCAAGACCGGAGAGCCGATCAACCGTTATTTCGTCACTCCCCGCAACGGTGAAGACCTTATGCTTCGCACGAAGATGATTCAGCGGTCGATCGAACTTACCGGAGGTCTTCCTTTCGGCAAGGATATCGGCACGGACTGTCTCAATGCCGCTTTTGTCGTCGCCGGACAGATGGGCAAAGAACAATACCAGAAAAATGCGATGAATTTTCTGGAGCATGTGCGGAAATATGATTTGGCCATGTGCGGGGCAGTGACCTGTGTCAAGGGCGACCGATCCAAAGAGCCTTCCCAGCAAAAGCATCCCGATTATTATTTGCATGTGGTGGATAAGAACAAGGATGGGATTGTGGTCAAAGGGGCCAAGATTCATATCACCAGCGCGCCGGTGGCCAACGAAATCATTGTGGTTCCTACGCGCCAGATGCGGGAGAGCGAAGCGGATTATGCTGTGAGTTTTGCTATTCCGGCTAATTCCAAAGGAATTGTTTTTATCTGCCGGGCCGGCCGGGGTCAGTGGACCGCCCATGAGTTTCATCCCGACAACCCGGTCCGCGAACTGACCGAGGCCATGATCGTCTTTGACAATGTCTTTGTGCCCTGGGAGAGAGTTTTTATGTGCGGGGAATGGCAATTCTCCATGCTCCTGGCTTACACCTTTGCGACCTTTCACCGTTTTACCGCCATCAGCTACAAGGTCCCCGCCGCAGAGGTGATGGCCGGCTGTGCGGTGGCGATGGCGGAATATAACGGCCTAGAGAAAGTGGGCCATATTCGGGACAAATTGGCCGATATCGCCGGTTATGTGGAAACGCTTAGGGCGCTGACCAACGCCGCCGCCAAAGACCCGGTCATGTACGGGGACGTCGCGGTCCCCAACCCCCTCATCGCCAACATGGCCAAGCTCCATTTTTCCAGTAAATATCATGAATTTGTGAAATGGATTCAAGATATTTGCGGCGGTATTTTGGCTACATCCCCGGACCGAAAAGACTGGGAAAACCCCGAGATTCATGACTATCTGGATCATTACCTCGGAGGTTCGGCCAAGTATAGCACCGAGGACCGGCTGAGGATGATCCACGCCGCTCAACGCATGCTGTGTTCCCATGAATCCGCATTTCATGAGGTGACCACCGTTCATGCCGAAGGGTCCATGGCAGCCCAGAAAATGATGATCCTTGCCGAATCGCCCTTGAGGAAATACAGAGAGATGGCCAAACGAGCAGCCGGGATTACGAGCCCTTAATTGGACTGGATGCAAAAATAGGAAAAAGGGGCAGATCCCATTTAACCGGTGGGACAAGTCAGGGATCTCTCTTCCGTTCTTTACTGTCCCATGGGTTTGACCAAAATGGAGGCCTTCCTCAGCTCGTCCCTTGTTTTTTGTAGGATGGCGGCGGCACTGGGCGTATCCCCGTGGACACATAACGTCTCCGGCTTAACTTTGACTTTGGTGCCGTCATGGGCAACCACATATCCTTCTTGAACCATGTTCAGAGCCTGCCTGGCGGCCTTTTCCGGGTCATGAATCACCGATCCGGCGATCTTACGGGATTGCAGTGTTCCATCAGGGTTGTAGACCCGATCGGCATAAACCTCTTCCACAAAACGAATCCCCACCTCCTTAGCCGCCTGAACCATGATTGTTCCGGAATAGACCACTAAGATAATATCCTTGCTGAAACGGAGTGCCGCCCGGGCAATGGCCTTGGAAACTTCCGGGTCCACAAAGGCCAAGTTCCCTAGGGCTCCGTGGGCCTTGACATGTTGCAAAGGCAGGCCGTGAGCATTGGCGAAGGCATAGAAAGCCCCGATCTGGTAAAGGATATAATTTTCAATTTCATTGAGGGTAAGGTCCATGCGCCTTCTTCCGAACCCCATGAGATCCGGATACCCGGGATGGGCCCCCACCGCGACCCCCTTCTCCTTTGCCAGAAGGACGGTTTGCTCCATGATCATGGGATCACCGGCATGCCAGCCGCAGGCAATATTCGCTGAGGAAATATAATTCATGACTTCCTGATCCCGGCCGAGCTTATAAGCGCCGAAGCTTTCTCCCATATCGCAGTTGATGTCGATTCGGTCAAGCATTGACTCCTCCTTACTCTTCGTATCTTTGCCGCACAGAATACAGAGAAAAACTTGAGGTCACCTTTACACTTTCAATTTCTCAAATTCACCCGATTCCTTATTTTTTATGACGTTATCCCAGCGGAAAATTTTTCCATTCATTGTAATATAAACCCCCTGCCGGAGAGCCTGAACCGCAGCCAATGCGCAACCAAGGTTGAACAAGGCGTCTGAGGCCCCAAACGTATAGGGAATCATGGCGCCTACCAGGACAATCGTTTTGCTCTTGACATTAGTGCCGAGAACCCGGCCGGTTTCGACCATCGTATCCGTTCCGTGCGTTACAATGATCCTGTTCTCTAGGCAATCGACACACTTCTTCAAAATCTCTTCCCTGTCCTCGCTCCTCATCTGGAGACTATCTTTGAGCATCACTTCTTCCAAGATGAACCTTGCCTTACATCTGACTTGATTTAATATATTAGACAAATGGGACTTTGCAAAAATCAGTTCACCGGTGAGCGGATCGTATTCCTTGTCAATCGTCCCGCCGGCGATCAGAATCCTGATAGTCTTTTCCCCTTTCATACCAACCCTCCCCGGTCACCCTCAGCCGATGAGAACTTTCACCCTCTGTCCTAACAAGAATGACGATGGGCTTTTCTCTCTCCTATCTCTTTCATCAGTAAGAACTTACTAAATCAGGACGACAACGTCAATGCGTGTATGCAAGCCCGTCGCTTCTTGCATTATAGGGATTTAGAAACCGGCATGCAGCCAGGATTATTCCGCGTTGACATTTTCCCATTATATCTGTTAAACTTTGTGAAAAAAAGCTCTAACAGTTAACTTCGCCAATAGACTACGGAAGGGTATCGAGCTCGTATGAGAGCAGTTGTTTTCCACGGTATCCGCGACCTGCGTGTTGAAGAAGTGGCCGAACCCAAGCCCGGACCCAGGGAGGCGAAAATAAGGGTCAAGTATTGCGGTATCTGCGGATCGGATCTGCACGAGTACCTGCACGGTCTATTTCCTCAAAGCTCCTTCGGCCATGAAGCTTGCGGCGAAATCGTCGAAGTCGGCCGCGAAGTCAAGGGATTTGAAGCTGGGGACCATGTTATTGCCGTCCAAAAAGGTGCTTACGCCGAATACCTGGTATGCCCACAGGAAAGGATGATTAAAAAACCAGGGAAGATGAGCTGGGAACGCGCGGCTGTTGTGGAACCTCTCTCCGGTGCTGCTTATGCAATCGAAAAGGGGGGTGTCCAGCCTACTGACACAATCCTGGTTGCGGGCGCCGGGCCAGTGGGACTCATGGTCTTGCTTGGCCTTAAAGCGATTGGGGCGGAAAAGATTTACGTAACGGACATTTCAGAAAGAAGAAGAAAAAAAGCAGAAGAGCTGGGCGCCACCTTGGTTTTGAACCCTTCGGCAGAAAAAATCCCTGTTAGAATCAAAGACCTTTCCGCCGGCAGAGGAGTGGATGTGGCGGTCGAGGCGGTGGGAATCGAGGCCAGCCTGAAAGATTGTTTAGCTTCTGTCCGCTACCAAGGCAAAGTCATTGTCCAGGGAATCTTTACCGACAGGGTCCCGGTGCATATGCTCGGATTTGTGACGCGGGAGACCACCATGATCGGCACGAACTCGGCCAATCCTCCTCTGGCCATGTCCTGGATAGAGTCTAGGGGAATCCGACCCGAGCTGATTATCACGAAGGTGATTCCCCTTGAGAAAATATCCGCCGAAGGTTTCGAAGTCTTAACAAAAAAAGAGAAAGAAGAAATCAAGATCCTCGTCGCTCCTCAATTGAATTTGAAGAATGATCCGGTGACGGGTCGCAGAGAATTTGATCGAGTCTCTGATCTTGACCGGCAAGTGCCCCGTCCCGCCGAAGCGGGATAAGCGGGGTAAAGGGGCACAATTAAAGCGATGTTTCCCTTCCGGGAAGCCCCGGCCTGTGGCCGGGGAGCTTCACATTTCAGAATGTCAAAAGTTTTGACCTTGGAAAAAGATGCACGCAGATGATCTGATACAGTCTGGCCTGAACAGGGGGCAAAAGGCACTCTCCGAATACGAGTCGAAAAAGCTGCTCGGCCTTTACGGCATCCCCGTCACAAGAGAAAAATTGTCCCGCAACGCCGACGAAGCGGTATCCGCCGCGGCAGGCCTCGGGTTTCCGGCGGTGCTCAAGGCATGTTCACCGGAGCTCATGCACAAAAGCGAGCGAGGATGTATCGAGCTGAATCTCAGGAGTGAGCGAGATGTCCGGGAAGCGTATGAACGCATCATCAGGAGCGTCGACCTGGAGCTTGAGGGGGTGCTGGTCCAGGAAATGGTGCTGGGACAACGCGAGCTGGTCATCGGGTTGACCCGCGATCCCCAGTTCGGCCCCTGCGTGATGCTGGGAATGGGGGGAACGATGACGGAAGTATTTCAGGATACGGTCTTCCGCATGGCCCCCTTCGACACGACCGAGGCGAAGGACATGACCGAAGAACTACGCTTCAAAACGATTCTCGGCGCCTTCCGGGGACAGAAACCCGTTGATATGGAGATCCTTTGCCACACCCTCACGGCGGTTGGGCAGATCGGAATAGAACTTGAAACGGTATCCGAGCTCGATATCAACCCTATGATTATCACTCCAGAAGGTCGCCTGGTGGCTGTTGACGCCCTCGTTGTACTGGGAAGAAACGTAAAATGATAGAATCCGTTGAAGCCAGTCCCCTATATCCGATTGCCAACCCGAAAAGCATCGCCATTTTCGGAGCCTCCAATAACGCGACTTCAATGGGAACAGGCCTCCTCGGCTCGCTTCTGGGCCTGGGATTTGAAGGCGAGATCTATCCCATTCACCCCAAAGAGGATCGGGTGCTGAATCTCAAGGCCTACCGAAGCGTCCTGGATCTGCCCAAGGTGCCCGACCTAGCGCTGATCGTACTCCCAACGCGTATCGTGTCTGAGGCGATGGACGCATGCGGAAGGAAGGGGATCAAACACGCCATTGTGATTTCGGGCGGCTTTAAAGAAGTGGGCGGTGAGGGGGTAGCCCTTGAGAAAGACCTTGTCGCAGCGGCCAACAAATATGGCATACGCTTTTTGGGCCCGAACTGTATCGGCGTGACAAATCCCCGTTACAAACTCAACACCACTTTCATGGTGTTTGAAGGCACTCCCGGCTTTATCGGTATGGCTTCTCAGAGCGGGAGTTTTGTGACACAGATGTTCAGCTATCTTTCCCGCCACGCCATAGGCTTCAGCACGGCGTTCAGTGTGGGAAATGAAGCCAATATCGATATCGTCGACTGTATGGAATACCTTGGCGCCTGTCCGGATACGAAAGTGATTGCCCTCTATATCGAGGGCATCAGGAGGGGCCGTGCGTTTGTGGAAGCGGCAAGATCGATCGTTCCGAAAAAGCCCATCGTCGCCTTTTATATCGGCGGGTCGGAAACGGGAAGCCGGGCAGGCCATTCACACACAGGGGCAATGGCAGGACCGGATAAGCTTTACGAAGGCATATTCCGTCAAGGCGGGATCATCCGGGCGAGGTCGATGATGGAACTGTTCGATATCTGCTCGATGCTGGGCACCTTTCCGGGAATCACAGGACGACGTGTGATGATTCAGACCCACTCCGGGGGGCCGGGAGCTGAGGCAGCGGATGCCTGCGGACGGGCAGGCCTTGAGTTGCCGTCGCTTTCACCAGAGGCGATCAAAAGACTAAGTTCTTTCATTCCCCACACAGGAAGTATCAGGAACCCCCTGGATTTCACCTTTGGCAGAAATATCACGGACTACTACTGGGAAATTCCGAAGGTGTTGCTGGAGGAGAAGAACACAGACGTCCTCCTCTACTATTTTTCGATGTCCGGGGGGACGATCGAGCGCACGATAAGGCAGATGGGTGTTCCTCCGGATCAGGTCGCAGAAAAGGCCGCTGAGGCGGTCAATGTGCAGTCCGACTCCATCATTCGCCTGCTCGAAACCCACGACAAGCCTTTTGTCGGTTATACGTTTTTAAGTCTAGAGGATCCGTTGGTGAGAAAGCTTTTAGAGCGGGGAGTGCCGATTTTCCCGGGCCCGCAGAGAGCCGCCCGCGCGATTGAGGCCGCGTACCAGTACACGCACCTTCGAGACAAGATCCTGGCTTCTGTCTCTAAAAAATAAGCGATTTACCCGCGGGACAATGACAGGGGTTGCTGGATTGACTGGATCGTATCCCTGGTTCCTAAGAGATGAGGTGCAGTGAATCATTAGAATTTTTCAAACATTAAACAGAAAATTGATGATATCTCCGTCTTCAACGACATAGTCCCTGCCCTTCTGCATATATTTCCCTACCTCTTTAACCTTCTGCTCACTTCCCAGCTTAATCAAGTCCTGATATTTCATCACCTCTGCTCGGATAAACCCGCGCTCAAAGTCAGAGTGAATAACAGCCGCGGCTTGGGGCGCAACGGCTCCCTGCCGGTTTGTCCAGGCCCGTACCTCGTCCGGACCCACGGTGAAGAACGAGATGAGGCCAAGGGTTTTGTAACAAAGCATTGTCAACCTGTCCAGGGCCGGCTGATCGAGCTGAAGTTCCTGAAGAAAGGTCTGGCGCTCTGCCGCATCGAGCTGGCAAAGTTCCTGTTCAATCTTGGCAGAAACGGCAATCCACTGGAAGTCCTGGTCACGAAAGTCTTCCTTCAATTTACCGGCCAGGTTCTGGTCGCCCAGCCCCTCTTCCCCAACATTGAGGATAACGATCACCGCCTTGCGGGTCAGCAAAGGATAGCTGGCAATAAGTTTTTCTTCGGTCTCAGTTAAGGAGAAGCTTCTCAAAAAAAGGCCAGCTTCAAGATGGTCCTTCATACGAGTTAGAAGATCCGTTTCCATGGCTGTCTTTTGAACGTCTCTTTTCTTGTTTTGCTCTTTTTCGAGCCGCTCGACGCGCTTTTCAATGAAAAGAAGATCGTTCAGTTGCAGCTCCTCGTTGAGGAGCAGGATATCGCGACGAGGGTCGACCGTTCCATGGATATGGAAAACCGTGTCGTCCTGAAAAGTTCGAACAAGGTGGCAGACGACATCCACCTGTTCCAGCCCCCGCAGGATCTCGCCGTTGCGAGAGGCCTGCTGGTCTAAGTCAGGAAGAAGAAAAAATTCAATGTAGGCAGGGGTCTCCTGACGCGGAGCATAAATCTCCACGAGGCGATCAAAGCGTGCATCCCTCACCTTAGCCAACCCCAAACCATTCCCTTTTTTGCCTTCTGAATTAGGCTCTTTACCGGTCAAGAGTCGAAAGAATGTTCGTTTACCGACCTGAGGAAAACCTACAAGACCGAGTTTCATCGTCTTCCTTTCCTTCAATCCAACAAGATCTCCCGTTTGATTTTCGAGAGCAAGCTTGCCCCTGAAAAATTTCGCACGAATCTCAGGAACGATCTTCGGAAAGCTACGAGATCAGTACCTTGGGAGAAACGCTTGGGAGGGATTGAATTAAGCCACGTAAATGAATAACACGGAATGCGATCATTTTCAATCCTATCAGGACCACCAGAGAACCCAGGAAATACAAATAGGTATTGCGGCCAGGGCTTCCAATTCCGGCTCTCGGCCGCCTCGCCATTGACAAGGCCCAGTCAAAGGACCCGGCTTTTATCATTTCAAAAGAAAATAAACAACCTTGTTTGCTGAGAGGGGAATGATTATTATTCCATTAAAGATAGTTAAGTAAACGCAATATCCTTTAGAAGGGGGTGTTTAGAATGGAAAAAAGCCTTAGCTGCAGGGATGTGGGCTCTGACTGCGATTTTGCCATCTGTGGTAAAACAGAGGATGAAATTTTTAAGAAAGCGAAAGAGCATGCCCTTAAGGAACATAATATGAGTGAGTTTACACAGGAATTTAAGGACAAGGCACGTTCAGCGATTCGCGAAGTAGAACGTTGCTAAGATCCGATGCGAGGAGGACACCAACCCCTGAGCGTTTACGACAAAAAGGGTCAAATAGAGTGGGGTTCTGTTTCAATAATTCCGCGAGCAGCGATTGCGAGAGTTAAGCTGTTTCTAATTCACGACATATCTTTTCCGTCGTTGGGGTGGGGATATCCATTTTTTCCCCGAGATCGATAATCGTACCACCGAAAAGTTCCAACTCACTTCTGCCTTTCTTCTGTCGGATGTCTCTCTGCAGCGACGTCTGGGTGTCGCGAGGAAACATGGCCGCTTTCTTGAGGGAAAGATCTACGATTCCATCAGGCAGTCGAATATTCTTTTTCAAAGCAATCGCCCGGACTTCATTCATAATTCCGACCACCTCTTCTTTGAGTGAGGGTTCCTCCAGAATTTCTCCGAGAGTTCGATCATACCGAGCCGAGACTAGTCCGAAACTGGCTATAAAAATATACTTCTCCCAAATGGCGGGATATGCATCATCCCTCCACTCATAATCAATCGAAGATTTTTCAAAGACCCTGAATATTTCATGGGGAACGTAATCACGATGGTCCGGATCTTTCCCAAAGATAATCTTCCCCGGCTTTCCGATATGGACGACGGCCCCCGGTTCTTCGATATGGGCAGAAACATAGACACAGGTGGGGAGAATGATTCCGGTCTTTATCTTATTCCGAATCCTTTCCTGAATGTCTGCCCCGTTGAGAAGAGCCAAAATAACAGTGTTTTCCTTTACGTAATCTTTAATGGAGCTCGCAACGTCCATGAGATCATATCCCTTAACGCAGATCAAAAAGATGTCAATCTCCAGAAGATCACTCATTCTCCTGGTAGCCAACGTGGGTCTACAAGTTACCTCCCCGAATTCGGGCGACTTGAGGACAAGTCCGTTTCGTGTGATAGCCTCCAGATGTTTTCCACGGGCTACAAAAAAGATATGGGCAGGGGAATCGGAATTTGAAGAGAAGGTATGGGCTAATTTCCCTCCGAAATACCCTCCGACGCCACCCACACCCATGACACAGACATTTAAATAGCCCATACTCTAACCCTCTCCATTTCAATCAAACATCGACAAGGTAAATCCATGCCGGCTGTAGTCTATTTTTGTTAAGCGCTTAAAAGTGCCGATTAAGGATTGTGATCGGATAAGCCTTTTATGGATGATGGAGAACTTCAACTCCAATTCCACTTCCTCACTCACATCTCGAGACCAAACGATCACGATAGAATGGTCACTCGCAACTCTGCTGCGAGGAGCGAGAGGTTACCGAAATTAAAACACATCTTTGGGATCGGCCCAAGTTGGGATGTAACGGTAATACTCGGGCGGATTGGCCTTTTGAAGGCCCGTGTAGGTGACCCTGACAAGAGAAATGCCCTTGCGAGTGCGATAGAGGCCGGCAAAGCCTTGCTTCTCGAGACTCTCCAAAAATTTCACCAGGTCTGCGTCCGAAATATCGAGCCATTCCTTGATGTCCTCCATCGTCATGTGCAGGCCGGGGTTCACCCTGTAATTCTCGGCAAGTACCTTGAGCAAATCCTCTTCACCTTTGGCCTGCTTCTTGGGAAGCGGTTTGCCGACCGGCAAAGGCATTTTAAGATCAGGATCGATCGCTCTTTGCGGAACCTTGAGGTCGGCCTTTAACTCCCTGGCGCCATGGCGGTAGATGAGCAGTTTGAGGATTTCTGAAGTTCCGGCGGCTATCTGACCATGCTTGGCATCACGCATGATCCGTTCTACCGGATAGATCTTCATGATGCCGTTCCCCCCCATACACTGCACTGCCTCGATAGCCGTTTCCATGGCGGAATCGCTGGCGAACATCTTGGAGATGGCTGCCTCCACCGGCACATCACGGCCAAGGTCGGCACAGTAAGCACCGTAGTATACGACCAATCTGCTGAGATAAAGCTTCCAGATCATGTCCGCCAGCTTGAACTGGTTAGTGGCGATGTCGCCTGTCGGCCGACCGAACTGCACGCGCCTTTCCAGATGCTGCTGAGTGTAGCGGATGCACTCGCGCACGGGCCCGAGTGTCGGGGCGCCATTGAGAATCCTCTCGACATTGAGGCCGCCCATCATGATCTTCCAGCCCTGGCCTTCCTGTCCCAGGCGGTTGAAAACAGGAACTTTGGCGTTATCAAAACTCAAATAGCAATTGTAAAGACCGTCAAAGCCCATCGTATCATTCACTTTCTCAGTGTGGAAACCGGGGGTTCCCTTTTCCACCACGAAAGCGCTGAGGTGAGTGTACGCCATTTTGTCCTCCGGCCTCGAGCTCGTCAGGAAATAGCACATGTACAGGTCTGCGGCAGCGGCGACCGTCTGGTAGCGTTTTTTCCCGTTTATGATATAGAAATCACCCTCGCGGACAGCGGTTGATTCAATGGCGGCGACATCGGAACCGGCATACGGTTCAGTCATGGTGATGCAGCCGACAAGCTCGCCCTTCCCTATCCTGGGCAGCCACTTCTGTTTTTGCTCTTCGTTGCCGTTGTGGACGATCTGGGTGGCGCTGCCGTACATCGTGGTTCCGAGAGGACCGCCGAGCTCCGCAGCGCGGGACGTCTCTTCAAGGATGATGGCGGCACCCGTGACGCCCCACTCTTCAGCATGCCCGCCGTATTTCTTCGGAATCAACGCGCCGAACCAGCCTTTCGAGGCCATCTGCTTTACACCCTCCCAACTAAACCTTTTCTTCAGGGCATCTCGCTCTCCAATAGGAATTAAAACCTCGTCGGTAAACCTCTTGGCATCCTCAGCAAGTTCAATCTGTGCTTCATTCCACCAAGGAAACTTTTCCATAGTCTTATCCTCCTAAAATTTGTAGCATTAACGTAAAAGGAGATCATCTTTTTTTCAAGGCCATTTTTTTGGAACCGTGCTTTGCATTCGCAAAAGAATCTCTTCCAAACGAATCTCGAATCGCTGATCATCTTCCAATGTTCTCTTCTTCGGACCTTTTGTTCTGCCACCTCCTCTACGGATCTTCGCCTTGACTTCCCGCTCCTCCAGTAAAAACCCGATCTTTTCCGGATGAAACTCCTTACCCATCGGGCTCAGGCATTTCGCTTCCTTTCCCAGCACCATAGCTGCCAGTCCCCAATCCCCTGTTACAATTACATCTCCTGCTTCGGTTAGATTTATAATTTTCATGTCCGCTTCCTGAAAGCCGTCTCCCACTACGACAGGGTGATCCGATTCTATATTGTGGTTGAAACTGGCTATCGTCCAGACCGGGGTATTATACTTTCGTCCAAGTCTCATGCAGATCTGCAAAACGGATTTGGGACAGGCATCAGCATCCACCAAAATCTTCATAGAACCCTTTTCGGAAAAAAAAATAACATAACACCCCCGCACTATCAACGGGGGGGTTTGAAATCCAAAACCAAAAGCGAGATTCCAGAATCGTAGATCGAATCGATAGGCCCTGAACTTGCTTCAGGCCGAGGTTCAGGGCCTGATTCAGGATGGCAAAGTACCCGATTTCACCCTTGATGTCATGAATTTATTTCAGCATCTGGTTTACTTTGGCTGCCTTGGGTAGACCCACTTTCCTCCGAAGGGCATCAATAAAAAAGGGCAGAACCCATTAGCCCTGCCCCTCGGTCTCTTTCGTCCGCAGAAAACGTCGACGCTACTTACCCGTCAAATACTCGTGAATCGAATTGGCCGCCTTCCTTCCCGCTCCCATGGCCAGGATGACGGTGGCTGAACCTGTCACAATATCCCCTCCTGCCCAGACCCTGGGCTTGGTGGTCTTTCCGGTTTCAAGGTTAGCAACGATATACCCTCTCTTATTCAGCTCCAGGCCCGGCGTCTGGGTAGGAAGAAGTGGGTTGGCACCGGCACCAATGGCCACTACTGCCATATCGCACTCCAATTGAAATTCTGAACCCTTGACGGGAACCGGTCTGCGTCTCCCTGACTCATCTGGCTCCCCCAATTCCATCCGGAGGCATTCCACACCGGTTACCCAACCGTTATCGTCTCCCAGAAATTTTGTGGGAGCCGTGAGAAGATAGAATTGGACCCCCTCTTCCTCTGCATGGTGAACCTCTTCGATACGAGCCGGCATCTCATCCCTCGACCGCCGGTAGATGATCCGAACGCTGTCCGCTCCTAATCGGAGAGCTGTCCTGGCCGAATCCATGGCCACATTCCCTGCTCCGAAGACCGCCACATTTTTCCCACGGGCAATCGGCGTGTCATACTTGGGAAAGAGGTATGCCTTCATCAAATTGGACCGCGTCAGATATTCATTGGCGGAATAGATGCCGCAATAGTTTTCTCCGGGGACATTCAAAAACTGGGGAAGCCCTGCGCCTAAACCCAAGAAGGCAGCGTCATATTCCTTAAGCAATTCATCGACGGTCTCAATCCTTCCGATGACGCAGTTACACTCTACCTTCACACCCAAACGCTCCAAGTAGTTGACCTCCGACTGGACAATGTCCTTGGGAAGACGAAATTCTGGAATACCGTAGATCAGAACGCCTCCTGTTTTATGAAGGGCTTCAAAGATAGTGACCTCATGCCCTTTAAGGATGAGGTCCCCTGCCAGGGTCAAACCTGCCGGTCCTGATCCCACGACCGCCACTTTCTTCCCAGTCGCCGGAGTTTTTTCAGGAATGGAGACCTCTCCTTTTGTCC
>JBAVGF010000089.1:0-4892 GCA_049684675.1 Thermodesulfobacteriota bacterium
GTGTGCAACGTCCCGTAGTTTGTCCACTTGCTCAGAAGTCAGCTTAAAGGAGGTGGGTAGCCTCTTAAAATACATTCGCTCCGTTTCATCTTTCAACGCGTTAAATTTGACCTCAACCACATAAAACTGTATATCCCCGCAAGAACCCGGTGTGGTGGATACTGCATCCCCCTTGCATCTCTGAACCTTTATCTCATTCGCCCATGATTTAACACTTTCTTTCAAGAGGGCTTCTGTTTCCTGGTTGTACCGCTCGATTCCTATCGAGGAGTAAGCGGACATCATGGCACCTATGCCAGGAATACCCTCCGATCTGTCCCACTTAGTATCCGGCTGCGTTTCGGCATTCACGACAATAATAGCAACTTTGTGGACTTTCTCCATGGAAGTCCCTTTGATCGTTTCCCAAACGCTCCCTCTGGCGATAACTCGATCCAGAACGGCTCTCAGTCCGAGATTATCAGATACCCCTCCATCGACAAGATGAATATAAGGTTTCTTTTGAGAGTCGAGAAGAGGTGCAATGTTATTCGCCAGAAACAATTGCCGCTCCGAGATTGCGCGGCCCCCTAAAACCCCCTCAAATCCCTCGGGAATCCTAAAACCGCAAGTCCCCGCATAATTTCGCAACGTAATTGGGCTTAAAAGCATGGGGACGGCTGAAGAAGCGGCTGCAGCCCTTGCCACCGGAAAACGGGACAGATCGGAGCAGATTAGATCAAAGGCATCCTGATTAAACCCTATTCGGAGTCCATGGGTCATGTCCGTGGCATTCATCATAATCATCGGTCCTTTTCGGGCAGCGATGTCGCTAAAGGTTCTTCCTTCAAATATATGCTTATCATAATATTCAGCTGCGAGATCGCTGCGATCAAAGGTATCAGAATAGAGTCTGAACCAGTTAATCGGATTTAGAAATGTTCTTACAGTAAGTGCCCCCTGAATATTCTTCTTCAGAAACTTGTTTTCAAAATCCTCAAAAATGCGATCTCCAAACAGGCCATAATAGCCTGCTGTGAAACTTCCTCCGGATACGCTCGATATCCCATCGATCTCATCAAGCAGTCGCCGCTTTCTTCCGTCAATGATCCCCTCTGTCTTCCGAAGCTCTTCGAGGACTCCGTAGGATAATGCGGCGGCCCGTGTCCCTCCCCCTGAAAAGGTAAGATACAATAGCAAATTTTCCGAGTTTCCCGGGACTCCCGTATACTTTCCCCTGTAACCGCTTTGGGGATCCACTTGTTTCAAAGGCTGATTGATGGGATAGTGGGCGCAACCAGTTGCCAAAATAACCACCAAAAATAAGCCCACGCAGAACCAGAGGCTAACTTTCTCATGTCTCAAAGGATTTGTATCCATACATCAAACCTCCTTTATATGTAACCTTGCGTGCATGCCAATCATGCTTAACGGGTTAACACATGTTTCAAATGAGAAGCTGTCTCATCGGTTCCGCGCAATGCGATTCACCGGACCACGAACCAATAGATAGGGAACAATGGCCAGGACAAAGGCGACAACCAATGCCTCTCCTGGATAAAACCATCGAAAAACAATGAACTGGTAGACCGCGTCAATGACAATGGCGAAGATGAAAACGCGACCCACAGATTTCCATCCGTCTCGCAAAAGCTGTCGTCTTTGGGCTGGATGGGTGAAGAGGGCCCAGAAATAAATCGGGCTGCCTTCTCTGGCATCTTTTATTCCGGCACGGATCGCGAGAAAAACAGCCACGGCCGGCTGCAAGATGAGTCGAAACGTCAAAGGCCCCTGTACCCGGCCAATGAGGTTTCCCCAGACGCGTGTCAGGATCTCTTCCAAAGTCTTTTATCTCCTTTCGCCGTAAGTGTTAGATCCACCACACCAGATCAATGGGACTTTTTAGCCCCATCTCGGGATGTTTCGCCCAGATCCTGAGAAAGGTCAATCAAGCTCTGTTGGCTTGCCCTGATTAGTCCTCGAGCAGGATGGTCAAGATCGAGGATCAACCACATCACCGTCGCTACGAGAAGCGCGAGCATGGCGGATAAAATTCGCCTCTTCTGCCTGCCCGTACCGAAATAATATCCCACCAAGCACAGGGTTATGGCTGAGACAATAAAAAGCACCAGATAGATGGAGAAGGGAACGCGATTCCTAAATGCGGCCAATCTTTTGGTTTGGAGGTCAATCATCTCGTTCAAGGACTGAAGAAATACCGAGACGATAGGATTGGGGCTTTCCCTGGCTAGAGCGGCCGCATGCAACCAAATCAAACTGTGCAGCTGTTTTGTAAGGTTGTCGACCTTACGGATATTCTCCGGGGTGAGATCCGTTATCTTGGCGATATCCACCCGAAGCGTTACATATTGGCGCAGCAACTCTTGAATCTCAGAACTCCTCGGCTCTGGCAATGCCTTTGCCCGAAGATAGGTAGTCCCTATCGCATTGGCCTCGTCGACGACCAATTGTCTTCGTGTTTCAAAACGGTTCTGAGACATCGCATAGGTGAATCCAAGCAAGAGAGCCAGCAGTGTCAGTACTGCACCCAGAATTACTGCGATATCCGCCCTTTCGACGCCCTCTGAGCCAGGCTTCGGCCTCCCCTTTACTCGAAAACCAACTTCCTCTGCCACAAGCAACACGCCTATAAGAGCCAAACAGATCAAAAGTGGGTCGAATCGATAGAAGATATTTCCTGACATGGATCCCTCGTCATGCTTATAGAATAGAGCAACTGCGGGCGAACGGTGCCGCTGTGATGATCAGCGGCTGCATGTTCTCAGGGTACAGTGAGTCGTCGGTGTATTACATTTTAGTTCTCCTTTCTTGGGCTAGGTCAGACCCACCGACAAAGCCGGTGGCCTGAGGGTTATAGGAAACGCGGTTTCAGGGTTTTTTGTTCACCCCTTTCTTCTTACACCCAATTCCTTCCAACCGAGAGGGAAATAACAGGCATGGTCAAACTAAAGAATAACTTCTTTGCGGCTATTCTATTTCACTAATACTCAAGAAATATATATGGTGATCACTGTATTTTGAGGCGGAAAATGCCGTATTTTGGGACTGGATATTATTGATTGTCACTTGAAACGTGGACAATGCTTGACGGGATTGAGCAACACTCTCTTAGGAAGAAACCAAAAAGATGGCGATGAAATTTTAAACTCTGAGCCGCGATCATCTTGCCAAGATGTGCTATTTCCAAAAGGCTTCGGTACGAAAAACAAATCAAAGCCCCTCATTTGTTCCGTTTATTATCACTCGAAATGTTCCATAGAAGGGTAGAAATTGAAAAACAACATCACAGGAAGGAAGTTTGCGGAGCACACAGGCCTTGACGATGCGGAAAGAATTGACAATGCCCCTCTTTTATTATATTTCAGCAGAAAGAATAGTACGTTTGTTGTATAGAAATCCTTCGATCATGGCTCTTCTGGTCGGACCCTTTTCCCTTACGATTTTGATTCGCGACGTGTGAACAATCTCTCCCATGCTCCCCTCCTGCATTTACTTGTTTAATTAATAGTGCCCAACTTTCTTATGGATGACACTTGTGAATAGTGTAGACCTGACACTGAAGGACATTATTTTTATGGATGACGTCGAATTTTTGAATAATTAGTTTGTATCTATCTGTTAATTAAATAGAATATAAGAACCGTCCCCAAACCAATTTGTTAGAGTAATTATTCTTCTAACCGAAGTTCTAAAGGAATTTCCTACCATGCCCCTCGAGCTACATGAAAAATCGGAACTGGTAGGGCGCGCTCCCTAGACCACGCATGCGTTTCACCACCCTGGCTAACACCTTCGCATATCCTATGGTCACAGGAAGCGGATCATATAGCGCGTCATTGTTCCAGTCCATCTTGGAAAGTGCAAGAATCGCCCGTGCGGTCTCGTCCCAGGGTCCGTGGCCGGCGTGGCGCACCAAACGGATTGGGCGAGGGATGCTTCGGCCCCCCTGAAAGTATGAGCCGTGCCCAACCAGACCGGGAACGTCCCCATGTGTCCATAGAAGCGCTTCGCGCGGGCCAAGACCAACTAGGGTGCCGCGTAAGACCGGAAAGGCGGCGGGCTTCCCCTTTTGAGTTCCACTATCGCCGTCAATCCGGATGCCGCGCCAACCTACGTTTTCGACAATCTGGACAAGGTCGACAGCCTCGCACAGATGAAAGGCTTCCATACATCCATTAACCTCGTCTAGCTTGAACTCGGTGGTCTTGTGGACCATTACGCGGCGTGGGGAGCGCCCAGCGTGACGGCGGCGGTAGAGGTCCAGCGAGCGCGTCATGACGCGGAACATCTCGGTGCGCGAGAGGAACGGGTTATCGCGCTGGACCTCAACTTCGTTGGCGTCATAAACGACAAACTCCAGGCCTGATCCCTCAGCGTCGAAGACTTGGCTGCAGCATGTCACGAAGCGCGGGCGGTCTGATTCAGGCGGGCGTATAGCATAAGAGAGGCCTATATAGGCGGTCTCCGGATCGGTTTCGGCCAGCTTCCAGGGAACGCCTCCTGCCTTTACATAGAGCGCCAGGCCGATGCGCCACATTACACTAGCACGGTGAGGGTAGGCTAATGCCTTGTCCTCCCGCACCAACTGGATGGGTAGCCGACGGGTGGCGCTGGCCGCCTTCAGGTGGTCATGAAGATCGAAGTCCTCGCCTGGTCTGCCGATATAGCCTGGGGCCCAGCGTTCGGGGATGTAGATAAACAGAACATCGAAGTCAGCCCTGTGGGCCTCAAGGCCTTGGATCGCCCGTACCAGCCGGTCGGCCAAAACGATATGCGGTGTCGAGGAAGAACGGAAATCAGCATCAAGCTGTGCGTCAAGTTCGACGTGGCACCCCTTGCCCGCACCTCGCATATGAAGTCCGAAGATGTGATGAAATCCTGGCCATTCAAGG
>JBAVGF010000090.1:0-9267 GCA_049684675.1 Thermodesulfobacteriota bacterium
GGTAAGGCCACCCTATCTCGTTAATTTGGGAGAGTTAGGATTGACAGCTTTATCTGAGCAATATCTGGGCCGACTCGACAATCGGCCCTGCTATGCTGCCGAAGTGGCTGAAGGAACGATTCCGCCGCCAGGCATGACCTTCGAAGGTTTGCGCCAAGTGTACGGCCGTTTGGATGAAGTTTTGTTCTGGATCGCGACCCGGGCGGTGCAAATTGTGGATTGGGATAGGACCCACCGGTTTTGCGGCCGATGTGGAGTTCCGTTAAATACGAAAGCCACGGAACGAGCGAAGGAATGTCCCCAATGTGGTTTACTCCATTTCCCTCGTCTGGCTCCGGCGATCATTGTCCTTGTCGAGCGAGGCAATGAGTTGCTACTGGCCCGGTCCCGTCACTTTATGCCTGGGATGTACAGCGTCCTTGCCGGATTTGTCGAACCTGGAGAGTCGTTGGGGGAGGCAGTGGTGCGGGAGGTAAGGGAGGAAGTGGGGATAGAGATCAAGGACATAAAATATTTTGGAAGTCAGCCCTGGCCCTTCCCGCATTCTCTCATGATTGGGTTTACGGCGAGCTACGCCAGCGGTGAAATTTCACTCGATGACGATGAGATTGAAAATGCCGGCTGGTTCGCGGTTGACAACTTACCGCGTATCCCTGGCAAAATCAGCATTGCCCGCAAGCTCATAGATTGGTTCATAGAGAAACAGGGGAAGGGTCCCAATAACCCCCGTGCATGACTCCCTCATCAATCGGTTTTTTGTCATTGATGATCGGTTCATGGAATAGAATTCTGGCTGAATCCTGATCGTCAACGGTATTTTTGCCTTGCCTCGCAACCTCTTTTTTCCTATAATCAACCCGTCTAAGAGCGAGTTCTTTCCAGTACCAGTGAAAAGTGAACTCTTTGACTCCTCGGCCTAATGGCTGGGGCTTCGCTCAGGGTTCACCCTAAGCGGCGCTTTTTACTCCGCCTTAAGAGACCGATCTCCGCGCCGCCGAACGGGTCAAGGTAAGGCATAATAGCAAGGAGTCATAACGGGTCTCGCCGGGAGGGGCGATGGCGAAGACGATTGAAGGAAGGGAGGCGCAAACATGACGAGGTTAAAGGAAGTGGTGGTCGTAGATGCAGTGCGGTGTGCCATCGGCAAGTCGGGACGGAAGGGAATGGAGAAAGGCGGCCAGCTCTGCCAGGCATCAGCTCAGGACCTCATGGCCAACACCCTCAGGGGTTTGCTAAAAAGGGTCCACTCTCGATGCCCCAAGTTTGACGAGGCGGAAATCGAGAACGTGGTCATTGGATGCTTGAGCCAGGTCGGGGAGCAGGGCATCAACATTGGCCGCATCGCGTCACTTCTGGCCGGTATCCCCAAGGAGGCAGCGGGCTGCACAGTGAACCAATACTGCAATGCGGGCCTCAAGGCCATCAACATCGCTGCACACGAAATCATGGTGGGGGAGGGAGACATCATGATCTGCGGAGGCGTGGAGATCATGTCCCACTACGGCATGATGTCCGACGTTCAGGTGGCCATGGATGCCAATTACCCGGTCCGTCTGTCGTCTCGCCTCGCCGAGATCGGCATGCTGGTGCCCCAGGGGGTTTGCGCCGAGATGATCTCCGCTGACCAGGGACACACCCGAGAGGACCTGGAACGCTTTGGCATGTGGAGCATGCAGAAGGCGGTCGAGGCCGAGGGAAAGGGGTGGTACACGGATCACATCGCCCCTTTCGAGTTCACCTGGGAGGGCGTGACTCGGAGAGTAGAACGGGACGAGGTCCTTCGGCCAAAGGCGGTGACAGACCCGGAAGCATACTTCCAAGATCTCCTGGCGCTTCCCACTCCATTCAAAAATAACGGAATCGTTAGCCCGGGCAACTCATCGCAGATTGTGGATGGGGCCGCAGCGGTCCTTCTTATGAGCGGGGCCAAGGCCGAGGCATTGGGACTTGAACCTCTCTGCAGGATCGCGTCATGCGCTGTGGCAGGGGGCGAACCGGTGCCCATGCTCCTCGCGCCTATCCCGGCGGTGAAGAAGGCCCTCAAACGTGCCGGCAAGACCATCGATGACATGGACATTATCGAGCCCAACGAGGCATTCGCCTCCCCGTTGCTCCAGTTCGCAGACGAGCTGGGCTACGACCGCCTCGATCCCAGGATCAATCCGACGGGCGGTGCCATTGCGCTGGGCCATCCGATTGGCGCGTCAGGTGCCATGTACTTCGGAGAGATGGTTCACCACCTCAAGCGCACGGGCGGGAAGGCCGGCGTCCAGATGATTTGCGGTGGGGGAGGAGTCGGCATCGCCACGGTGGTGGAGGCCGTTTGATTGCCAAAAGACAACGTCTCGAAGGGTCCGGTCTTTTTTGTTTTTGCAGATTTCAATAATTGCTAAATCCTGAAACTATACGAAACTGTAAACGTGCAGGCGGGATGTGTTAGGCTGGACGTTTCTCAATGGGGTAACTTTTTGAACTTACCCCTCTTTCATTTCAAGATGAAGAATAACGTTTAAACCACAGCGAGATATTCGATCCCCCATTCGAGCAGGCATTAAGTAAGGCCGATCTTATCTCCTTTTTCTTCGACTGACCAAGGACCACATTCAAATCGCATTGCGGGTCGAGATGCTCTGTCCCAATCGTTGGGGGAATCATCCCATGACGAAGGCTTAATGCCAATCCGCAAGCCCTGATCCCTCCTGAACCGTCGAACTCCCCGAGCATCGATTTGAGGCTGCTGACAGAAATCTCTTTTGCTCTCTTCCCAAAGACCTTTTTGATCGCAAGCGCCTCTCCCCCATCCAGATCAGGAGTGGAATTAGCGGCTGCTGAAATATAATCAACGGTGTCGAGTTCTTGGGCTGCCAGAGACATTGCCCTGGCAATCGAATCTCCCTTGAGGTCATATCGAAGGAGTCCATCCGTGCTTCCTGAAAGCCCAACACCAGCCATCTCAGCATACACTCTTGCTCCCCTTTTCTTCGCATGCTCCAATGTCTCCAAGACGAGGATTCCGCTTCCTTCCCCAAGGACAACACCATTCCGATCTTGATCAAAGGGCTTCATTCCTTCTGCGCCTTTCCCTCCTCCCGGGGATAGAGCCCCAAGCATCGAATAGACATGATAGAGGGGCTCACTCAACTCATCGCCTCCTCCTGCAAAGACGACGTCTGCCCTCCCCTCTCTCAATAGATGATAAGCAAAGGTCATAGCCATCTCTGTTGAGGATTCTTTATGAGAGAAAGTGATGTTCACTCCCTTGATCCCATATTCTATGGCACAGTGGCTTGTGATGGCATTGGGCACAGCCGTTTGAAAAAGCAGGGGTGCAGCGCCCACGGGACCCTCTTTTAAAAGAGACCGGAAGAACTGGTCAACCGTATCTGAACTCCCCAGGCCTGTGCCAATTGAAATGCCTATCTGGCTGGAATCCTCTTCCTTCAGGTCGAGGCCTGAATCCTCCATAGCCAATCGGACGGCCGAAACCACGATTTTACCAATCCGGTCCATCCTTCTGAGATTAGCTGGCTTGATGAAGTTCTTAAAATCGACCTCCGGGAGTTGGCCTCCCAATCGAGAGCGATAAGAACTCACATCAAACCTCTGAATCGACCTGATCCCGGAGATTCCTTGAAGACAACTCTCCCAGAAAGCCTCTTTCCCAATTCCAATAGGGGAAACCATTCCCAAACCTGTAATGACAACGCGATGGCCCATCGTTTTATAGCGTTCGAGGATTCGAGGATTCAAGGGTTCGAGAATAATTCGCTTGGGTCCTCGGCCCCTTGGCCCCTTGAATCCTTCTATTCTCTTTCATATTTTCCAAATACCAAACACACATTATTGCCCCCGAAGGCGAACGAGCTTGAGAGGGCAACCCGAACATCCCTTTTAATAGATTGATTGGGCGTATAATTCAGATCGCAAAGGGGATCGGGTACTTCATAGTGAATGGTTGGAGGAATGATCCCTGTCTCAAGGGTCATGACGGTTGCCGCAGCCTCAATGCCTCCTGCTGAGCCAAGGCAGTGTCCTATCATGGATTTGATCCCGCTGATGGGAATCTCTTTTGCCCTTTCCCCAAAAGCCCGTTTAATCCCTCGTGTCTCGGCAATGTCATTGAAAGGCGTAGCTGTGCCGTGGGCATTGATGGTATCGACCTCCTGGGGAGAAAGCCCGGCATGGCTTAGAGCAATGCGGATCACCCTTTCCACACCCTCCCCGTTGGGCTCTGGCGCGGTGAGATGATAGGCGTCTGCACAGATCCCATATCCCAAGAACTCCGCACGAATCGGGGATCCTCTCTTTATCGCATGCCCCAGTTCCTCGATGACCAGGATACCAGCTCCTTCGCCGATGACCAGACCCTGTCTCCTCTTGTCGAAGGGCTTACAATTTTCAGGATCAACCAGCTTCAGACTGCTGAATCCGCTATAGGAGACCTCGCAGAGAGAGTCACTTCCCCCCGTCACCATCACGTCCGCTAAGCCCATCTGAATCATCTCACAGGCCACACCTATTGAAGCAGAACTTGAAGAGCAGACCGTTGCGGTGGTCGTTCGGGGTCCTTGCAGATCTAATTCTATGGCGATGTGGTCTGTCGTGGTGGCGAGGGAATAAGAGATAAGGAGTGAAGGTGAGGACTTCTTCGTCCCTTGATAATAGTCTCTAAAATACTTCTCAACGGAAAGAATGCCGCCGGAGCCTGCTCCCAATACGACCCCCACCCTTTCCTTATTATACGAACCCTGGTTAAGACCGGCAGATTTCCAGGCCTCTCTGAATGCAATCAGGCCGAATTGATCACATCGGGAGAGGCGTCGAATCTCCTTTTTCGAAAAATGGGCCTCAGGGTTCAAATGGGAAACCTCTGCGGCGATCTTCGTCCGGTAGGCAGAGGGATCAAAGACGGTGATCTTCTTTGTCCCGTCTCTTCCCTCAATGAGGGAGTTCCAGAACTCGGGGAGGCTATTTCCCACGGCACTGACCACACCCAGACCTGTGATCACAACCCTTTTCTTCATTTCACCCTAGTAACTTAACCACGTGTCCGTGTCCGTTTTTCGTGTCCGGAAACCATTAAAATTTTATTTAAATTGCTCAGAAAATAAAAGGCTCGAAAAATCTTCCTTCCCCCTTGCGGGGGAGGATCAAGGTGGGGGGGGTAGTCCATCATGTTCACCCCCACCCACGCCCTCCCCCATCAAGGGGGAGGGGGACTTCGCATTACCTTTGAAAGCCAATATGGTTTTGCTCACACCTGGAAAAAGAATCTTCTTACCGCTCAGATAAAAAAGCGCTTCTGAGAGACTCCCAAATAGAATCGAGGCTGTTCGTTTTCCCAGACCACGAGGGAGCGTGTACCCTCCGATCAGGTGTTGGCCTCCTTCAAAACCAATTCTCTCTAAACACTGCTGAATCATCTTCGGCGAGAAATCGGAGAGATGGGCAGGCAGATCGTATAGACGATTCTTAATGCCGAAAAAATGGAGAAGGTTCTTGATGGGGGTGGTATGTGGATACCTCAGCAGCAGGAGTCCTCCCGGTTTGAGAATTCGGCAGCATTCCATGAGAAAAGCCTTCGGGAGGGGGAGGTGCTCGATAACATAAAACCCGGTGACCGCATCGAAATGATTATCGGGAAAGCCCACCTTCTCCAATGGTCCAGGATGGACTGTCAGTCCTAATACATTCCTTGCATAGTCCAAGGCTTTTTGGGAAATCTCAACGCCCATTGCCTCCCATCCCCTATTCTTCATCTCAGCAACAAAAAATCCAAAACCAGACCCCACATCCAAGAGCCGTCCATCTCCTCTGTATCGCATGAGTATATTGGCCGCCCGGCGGAAGATCGATTTCATCATCTTCTCCCACGATTCAATCGATGATTGCTCTTCCGGGAGATACTTTTGATAGAAATGATGAAGAGATTCAATCGTGGGCCGAGGATTGAGAAAGATGAATTGGCAGGAGGAACACCGGACCATTTGGAAGGAACCCTCTTGGTGTAGAGGATCTTCTCTTGACTTTTCGCAGATGGGACAGTTGACTTCCTCCATTTCAAAATCCATGTCCAACTCTTATACTGACCGCCAAAAGAAAGTTGTCATTGCGAGGAGCGAAGCAACGTGGCAATCTAATGAGATTGTTTTCACTTCGCCCTGAACACCATGCGGTGCACGGCTTCGTTCGCAATGACATCCTGTGCGTGCCAACTTATTTATGGTAATCCCCCTTTCTCTCCTTTCATTGAAGAAGGATTGGGTCTCACTGATTCGATCCACATCTCCACGGTGCGTGTGTAAAGCTTCCAATGCTCCAATCCCGATCGATCTAGGAAGTCCCGACATTCTTTGAGGGTATAGGAAGACTGGATCGATTCTAAAAAACCTCTCCTCGCCTTTGGGTGTCTTCCGAAAAAGGCTTTCCAAAGGAGACTAAAAATTCCGATAAACACGAAAGAGGCATCCCGATGAAAATCAACTATAACAAACGCTCCCCCTTCCTTCAAGGATCGGGCAACCTCGTTGAAGAAGTTAACAGGGCGGTCCAAATGGTGGAGAGTGGTAATGCAGAGAACAAGATCGAGGGAATGATCCTCGACAGGAAGGGAGTAGGCCGAGCCTACCTCAAATTCGATTCTGTCGGCCAATCCTTCTTCCTTCGCATTTCTCCTCGCAATTTCGACCATCACCGGAGAGAGATCGATACCTTTAAATCGAATCCCCGGAATGGCCTTTGATATAAAAATGGGGAAGGTTCCAGGACCTGTTCCCACATCAATGGCCCTTCCCTTCTCAATCCCCTTGGCCAATACCCGTTTGAGAACCCTTTGGCAAGGAAACCTCCCATATCGCTTGGCCATGCGGTTGTAATATTCTGCCAGCTCCTGATCTTCAATAATTCCAGACTCTGTGATTCGCTCTCTCATTGTTCATCCGCCGGCCTCTTTGCCAGAACAAGCATTCCCTCAGCGACAATATCTCCTTCCACTCTGGCTAGAACCTTCACTTTGGCCATACCGGAAAATACGTGTAAAACCTCTGCTTCGATGATCAGTTGGTCTCCGGGGATGACTTTCCTTTTCAATCGAAATTCTTCGATTCTCGCCAGAACCGGTATCCCCTCCTCTTCCTTTTCAAATGACGACTCAAAGGCCAGCCCCCCGGTTTGCGCCATCGCTTCCACAATCAAAACCCCCGGCAGGATGGGCTCCTTTGGAAAATGGCCCAAAAAATACGGCTCATCGATGCTGATATTCTTCAGGGCAATCGCCTTCTTTCCCTTATCGATCTCGAGAATCCGGTCGATCATCCGGAAGGGAAAGGCATGAGGAAGTCTCAACAAGATTTCATCGAGGTCGGTCGTTTTCATTTTGATCCGTAATTGACATAGATAAAATTTCAAATGCCAAAATCCAAATGTCAAATCAATGCCAAATGATTAAGTACCAAATCTATTTTTTGAAATTTGAACTTTGGATTTCATTTGAACTTGGAGCTTTGACATTTGACATTAAGCGTATCCTGTTGCTCACAAATGCCTAAAAGAAAGATAAAATTTTGAAGACCCCCTTGGCGATCCCCATGATGATGAAAATACCTATGAAGGAGCCAGTCATCAGGAGAACGGTTCCTTCAACCCTCCCTTTTTTAAGAAAGAAACTAACGATGCTTGCCGAAAGGATTCCGAACCCCCGAATGGGAAGAGCAGAAAGCAGGATCAGTCCCACATTTCCCAAGGACATCACCTTTTTCAAAATCGGCCTTTCATCCAAACGGGCCAAGATATGATCCGCTTTTCTCTTCAGCCATCCTACAGGGAAAAAACTCCTGCTCGAATGCTCCAGGATGGCGCCATACACCGGGATTTGAACATAGTCATAAGCCAGGGCCAGAGGAAAGTACAGGAAGACAGGCATTTGGTTGAAGATGGCAAACAGCACAGAGAAAGATCGCCCCAGGGTGAAGTGGATAAGGGTGAACAGGAGAATCAATTTCCAATAGCCCGCTATCCACTCCATTCAACACCTACCAGGATAGACGAAAAGCAATTTTCCGGCGAAATCCCCAAGTGGAGGATCGTTTGAATCTCTCGGTCCAATCTTTGATTGACAACGTAATGGAGATCACAGATCGGATCCGGGTTCAGATAATTGATGGTCGGTGGAATGAAGCCATGATCCATGGAAAGCACATTGGCCACCATCCTCATCCCCCCGGATGCAATGGCCTCCCCTGTCATTGACTTAATTGAACTGACAGGAATCTGAAGATACTGTGTCGGAAATGCCTTTTTAACGGCCTTGGCCTCAAGGGCATCCAATCCCCTGGATGAATTCCCGGCCCCGCTGAGATAATCGACGGAAGTGCTTTCTTTCCCGTTCAGTGCCATTTTTATGGAACGATTCAAATCCTCTGACCCGTCTCCTTTAAGTGATTTCCCCGTTAGACTGTAACCTAAAATATAGCCGCAAATCTTTGCTCCCCTCGATCTGGCATGCTCTTCATTCTCTATGACCAACAATCCAGCGCCTTCTCCCAATACCAAACCGTTTCTCATTCTGTCGTAAGGACACGAATTCTCGCCATGTCCCTGATCTGTGGCTAAGAGACGAAGGTCTGAGAACCCTCGGAACAGAAGCTCGCTCAGCTCATCCACCCCACCCGTAAGAATAAGATCCGCCTTTCCCTTTCGAAGCTGATCGCAGGCAAAAAAAATGGCAGCCTCCGCCGTACAGAAGGATTGAACCAGTGTGGAATTAACCCCCTGGATTCCGAGTTCAATGGAGACATAGCTTGAAGGGGCATTAGGAACAGTATTGGGAAAAAGCATGGGGTTCAAATCTAAGAAACCTTCTAAGACCTGTGCTCGATGAAATTCCTCTGAGCTCGAGAGGCCACAGAAACCGGAGCCCAGCACCACTCCAACCCTCGAGCTGTTCTCCTGGGTCACAGTGAACTGAGCATCGGCCAAAGCCAATTTCGAGGCGGCGATGGCGAACTGGCTCGCCCGGTCGAGCCGCCGGATCTTGCTCGTGGGTATGAAATCCCTTGGATGGAAAGATCGGATCACTCCCCCCTTTTTGGAAGGGGAAAAATGCGTATCAAATTCTTTGATCTCCCCGATCCCTGATCGCCCATTCTTTAAGGAGGAAAGACATTCCTCCTTCCCGATTCCAATCGAAGAGACGATTCCAACTCCAGTGATACAAATGCGGTCCTTTGTCGCCATATCTCATCCCCCTCTCCCCCGGCGGGAGAGGGT
>JBAVGF010000091.1:0-6588 GCA_049684675.1 Thermodesulfobacteriota bacterium
ATTTGTCTTCTCTGGTGTACATAATAGGAAGTCCCCGCGAATTGAAGGATACAGATGCCAATGATGATAAAGTGCCACAGCTTTCTTAAGGTAAGAAAAGATGGAGTGATGAGAACGGCCAGGTAAGGAAGGACTGGAAGGAGATAGCGTATATCCGATCCAATGCCGAATAAAAAGAGGAACACCATCAGGTAACTGATTACAGGAACCCAAAGGACAGCATCCTTTCTATTCCATCGTTTTACGCGAAATAGATAAAAGAAAAATACACAAAGGAAAGCCAAGCCGAAATATTTCACCAGATCCGCCGGGTTGGTCGTATAAGAAATAAGATATTCGATTCCTCGCCCCTCAGAGATGATTTTTGAGGCTCGACCCAGCAATTGTTCCACATTGAGATGGTCTGCCTTAGGATTAATATTTTGCTTCCGCCAGTAAAGGTCAAGAATATAAATCACAAGAATTGGAAAAGTGAAAAAAAAGACATTTTTAAAAAGACTCCAAATCTTTCTCCGTTCATTCCAAGCGATCAAAAGAACAAACCCCGGGAATAAGAAACCTGAATTGAGTTTTGTGAAATAGGCTAATCCCGAAGCAACGCCGGCCTCAATATATCTTTTTTTCAAAATCAGGTAAAACCCAAGTGCCGATAGCGCCGTCATAGGGACATCCATATAAAGGAGTGTGCTGAAGGTCACCACCATAGGCACGGTTGCAATGATCAATGCTGAGGACCATCCCCCCTCCTCTTTCCCCGTGAACTCTTTCGCTAAGAGTGATGTAATCCATATCAAAAGAATGAGAAATATAATATGATAAAATTGAGCGATGGTCTGGGAAATGCCTCCTGTTAGCTTCCAAAGAAAAGCTAATCCGAAATGCCATAAAGGGGGATCATTATTGAAGAAGCCAGGAGGGTTCCCAGATTCATACAGAGGATCAAAAGGAGCCCGCTTACCCGTGTTATAGATATTCTCCGCAAACCGAAAATGGTGGGACTCGTCTCCAAGGGAGACGGGGGTAGTGGCTCCATTGCTGACGATGATAGAAGCCTCTAGGAGAAGAAGGATCCAGAATATTTTCCGACCGTGCCTGCTCCACATAATCTCTATCCCTCAACTCCCTTCCGATTCTTTACGCTATAATGGGTCACGATAGCCCCGCGTCTCAATAGGCTTTCCAGCTGAGTGAATGGTCCTACCAGCAAGGTACAGAGTCCCCAGGCCACTCTTTGAAACAGAGAACTTCCTCCCTGGCTCTCCTTTCCCCAGGCCGTTCGAGGGTCGAGATTTGGAAAGAGAGAAATCACCAGGGTGGGTGGGTGCCACCAATTCATAAAATGATCTATTCCCATTACTGCAAATCCAGCCTTTTCTAGCAAAGAGCTGAGTGTTTCAATTCCAAAATAAAAAAGATCTCTGGGGACATCAAATGCCGCCCATCTCTTCTTAAAGATTTTATACTGGAAAGAATCCTTGTTCGGGACCTGAATAACCAGAGAACCGCCATCTTTCAGTATTCTGTGAAGTTCTTGGCAGACTTTTATCGGGTCATGAGTATGCTCTAAGACATTGAATAAAGTCACTATGTCGAAAAACTGATCCGGAAAATGGGCCGAAAATAGATCGCCCTTGATGACATTTAGTTTCAAGTGTTCCTTAGCATAAACGGCCGAATCAGAGGTCTCGACGCCATAAGTTTCAAACCCTTTGTTTCGAAATACATCGAGTCGATCGCCAGTGCCACACCCTACGTCCAAAACCTTTCCAGAACCTCTCCTTGTGAATTTTACCACCTTTGAGACCTCATCCTGCAGCAGATGATAGCGATAGGCCTTCTCTAATTTCCTGAGGCATTTTGTAAAAAATGACTCGGCCTCCAATGTTTCTTTCCATGAGTAGGTCTCGGGGTAAAACTTTCCTATCTCTTCCTGGGAGGGTCTGGGACTGATATAGAGAAGTCCGCATCCCTGACATTCGACAACATTAAATTCATCCTCTGCAATACCAAATTTATCTTTCTTGCTAAGAAGGACTTGGGCGTTATCCGAACCACAAAGATTACAGTTCACATACTCCATTAAAATTCCCTTTTCCCAAATTCCTTGATTTCATGGACAACCAAATCGACCTCCCCGTCCTTTAAATCGGGAAAGAGCGGCAGGGTCAACAATTTATTCCAGACGGCATCGGAAACAGGTGTCTGGCTCCGAAAGGCATGATACATCTCATAGTGATTATTGGGGATATAGTGCACCCCCGTAGAGATCCCTTTCTCCTGAAGATAGATATTGAGTTGATCCCTCTTTTCCACCTTTACCACGTAATTATGATGAGCAGGTTTTGCATAAGGTTTGATCGTCGGTGTCTCCAGCCATTTCAGTCCTTTGAGGTCCTGGTTATACTTGTCAGTGATCTCTTTTCTCCTCTGATTCATCCGGTCCAGTTTTTTGAGCTGCACAAGGCCAATGGCCGCTGGGATATCATTCATATGGTATTTGAACCCTACCTCTTCCACATTATAGTACCAGGAATATTTCTTGTCCTTCTCTTCTCTCGACCAGGTATCTCTGGAAATCCCCATCCATCTCAGCTTCATGAGTCTCCCATAGAGCTCTGGGTCATCGGTGGTAATCATCCCTCCCTCTCCGGTAGACATATTCTTCACCGCATGAAAACTGAAGCATGCCAGATCTCCCAGGGAACCCAATTTCTGTCCCTTATATTCCCCTCCACAGCCATGGGCCGCATCTTCCACCACCCGGAGGTTTCTCTCTTTTGCATACTCAAGGATGGGATCCATATCGCAGGCATGCCCTCCATAGTGCACGACAATGATGGCTCTTGTCTTTTGAGTAATATTTTTTTTGATTTCGGCTGGATCAATATTGAGGGTATCCGGTTCAATGTCCGCAAAGACCGGAATTCCTCCGTTATAAAGGATAGCATGATTGGTTGAAATGAAAGTCATCGGCGTAGTCACAACTTCCATCCCTTCAATCTCAAGAACTTTCAACGCCAAATGGAGGGCAGCGGTCCCGGAATTAAGGGCGACTGAAAACTTCGTACCGATATACCTCGCGAATGCCTCCTCGAACTCTCTCGTCTTCGGCCCTAAGCCAATCCATCCCGTTCGGAAAGGCTCTCGGAGCGCCTCCAATTCTTCGTCCCCGAATGAGGGTTTAAATACGGGTATCATCGATCAGCCTCCTCTATTCTCTCAAAGCGATCTCTTTTGCGGAAATTCCATATTGCCTGATCAGTTTGTAAACCTCCTTGTTGGAAATTCGTTTCCTTTTTTGAATAGCCCTCCTCTTTCGGAACATCAAAGGAAGAGATTTCCAAATTGAAAGATAGACCTTTATCAATATTTTAACGAGCTCTCTCTTTGAAAAATCGCTCGTAAATCTCCCCGCTGCTCCTTTGCCGGCGAAGGCTCCATAAGCCTGCAACACATATCGCCAAAACGTGTAGAATTGACCGAAGATAAGTAAAGAGATGGGAAAACTCTTGATCGCCACCCAAATTCGATTCCTCTCCACCAAATAAGCCTTGAAAGGAGAGTATGTTCCGGAACTGGCCGAGTGAAAATGGTGAACAACGGCCTTGGGATTATAGATACATCTCCAACCAGCCAGTTGAGCCCTCCACCCCATATCGGTTTCGTCTGCATAGGCAAAGAAATCTTCGTCATAAAGGCCTACATCTTCTAACATCTCCCTGCGATAGAGGCAAGCACAGTCACTGGCAAAAAACACCTCTGCCTCTTCGTCATAGGTGTTTCCTTTCTCAAGTCTCCCCCTTCCGATGGAAAGCCCATCCGGGCAGACGACGATACCCGCGGCATCGATCAGGTTGTCCTCATATTCCAGAAGAATCTTTGAGGCACAGGCCCCGTACCTCTGGTCCTTCTCAAGAGACCCCTTTAACTCTTGGATACATTTTGGATCTAAGCGGGTATCGTTATTCAACATCATGACATATTTTCCCTGAGACGCCCGAATCCCTACGTTATTCCCTCCTCCAAATCCAAGATTGGTTTTATTCACAATCAATTTAACTTCTGGGAATCCTTTCTTGACGAGCTCGGCCGAACCATCTGTTGATGCATTATCCACAACAATTACTTCCAAAGGACTGTAGGTCTGTTTCCGGAGGGACTTCAAACATTCTTCCACTACCTGTTGACCATTCCAGTTAAGGAGCACCACGCTGACGATGAGCCATTCTAACTTCATAAAACCTCTCCCTTTCGGCTGCCTGAATGATAAGCCAGGTAAAGGTTCACCAGAAAGAGACAGAACCCCACCCCTCCGACGATGATCAACACCTGCGACAGGGTTTCATGAAAAAGGACGATCAGCACGATTTGGGCCAAGGTTAGCAAAAATAGGGAATAAAGAAAAGATCTCCTATGACTCGAAAGGTGATAGTAGATGAGGATTAATATCAGAGCAAAAAAGCTCATACTGATGCAAAAGAATCTGACCAAGGGGATGCAATCGGGATATTCCTTTCCGGTCAATACCCTGATGATCAGAGACGGGAAGATCAAGCCAGTGATGACTGCAACACTGCAAAGAAGCGCCGCGATAAGAAGGCTCTTTTTAAGGATGGGGAGCCTTTTTTCTTCCTGACCCTGCGAGGAGGTAAGCTTGGGGAACATCACCGTCAGCACGGGAATGGGGAGAAAAAGAATGATTTTTCCAACCATTTGAGCGATGGAATAGTACCCCGCTTCGATGGGAGTGAAGAAGTGTTTCACCAAAATCAAATCAATGTTGGTCAGTATCATGTAGCACAACAACGTCACTCCCACATGGAAGAAATACCTTGCCACCTCTGAAACATAGGAGGCTTCGGACTCTTCCTCTTTCTGCTCTTGAAGGGGCGGACCCTTCAATTTGGATACATAGATTTTTAGAACAAGGAGGGAAAGGAAGGTCGAGATGAAATAAGAAATGACGATCGCCCCCATGGCTCCCAAAACTCCCCAACCCAGAAGGACAAAGAGAATGCCTAAAATAAATTTTGTGCCTCCGTTGGTGATGTAGTTAATCGTCAACCAACCGAACCTTTGCAAACCCTGGAGGCCTCCCACGGGAACCTGGGTCACCATGTTGAGGAGGAGGAGAATTCCAAAAAGGAGGACCAATTTCCGTGAGGAAATCTGGAAAAAGGCCGTAAGGAACGAACTTCCTAGGACAATGAGCAGGAAGATGCAAACAGCGAAGAGGGTCACCAAAGAGAGAAGGTGGCGAAGCATTCTTCTCACCTGGTCGTATTTCCTTTGGACTTCATATGAGGAGACGAATTTCGTGATGGTCGTTTGAACGGTGCTCGCTGGCACCGAGATGATCATGAGAAGTGCCATCAGGGTGTTCAGGTGACCATAATCCACCGGCGGTAACAACCGAATCATGAAGAAGTGATAAAGGAGATTCAGCAGGTTGAAGAGGCCAATGCCAATAAACATCAATCCGGTGTTCCGGATAAATTCGTCCTTGAATCTTAAGACTTTCAATAGATCACCTCGTAAACAATTGATTTCCGATCCACCCTCATAAAAACTTCTTTTAAATCCTTTGATTGAATTGATTCAATAAAATCAGGGTTCAATTCATGAGTATTTCTATTGGTAAGAATGTACCGGACCCCCTTTGACTTTGCATAGCTGATGATTTCGTCATAGGATTTGCCGGGGTCCCAGATTGTTGAAATTCCCAGGGGTAACACCATAAATTCTCGCTCAGCATAGAATGCTTCGATGGGACTATTACTCATAATGATAGCACCTGGCGGGGTATTCTGTTTTAACCACAGCCCAACCTCTTTCTGGTCTGCACGGCTTCTTCTCTCAGGTCTCATACTCTGCGGTAATTGAACGAGAATGGCGAGAATGATTAAAAAGGAGACCCACTTCTCAGGGTTTGATATCTTAATCCTCTGTAAATGCCTTTGAATTTCCAAAACACCAGCGCCCGCCCAGAATAGTGAGATAGGTATTAATGGAACGGAAAAACGGATCGACGACTTCGTAAAAGTGGCCAGGGAAATCAAGTGAAATAGAATAAGAGAGGTAAGGAAGAGCTCTAACTTTATTTTCTTCCTCACTCTAATCAGTCCGAAGAGGAGAAAAAACCATAAAGCAAAGTGGTAAGCTCTGAGGTAATGGTAGAGAGTAAACGGAAAGAACCGAAGGATAGACCTCCCCGTTTCCATAAGGTTAAAATATTTTGTTGGCTGCCTTGGTTGCTCGATCACCTTCTCGGACTTAAGATCTTCCTTCCTAAGATCCTTAGGACCTTCGTTCTTGGGAGCATTATTCACCTCAACCCATTTCATGAGTTGGGATTGGGTGACCGGCCCTTTTTTGGAAATCAGCCATTGACCCGTTTCCTGCCGGATGGTGAACATATAAGGGAAAGCGAAGATAAAAAATCCCACGATAAGACCCCCCATCATAAGGCATTTCTTAAACCATCCCTCTCTCATTTCACCATCAACGATAATCCAGATGAGAAATACAATTAAATAACCGATACCCTCTGGCCTTGTAAGATAGCTTAATCCTAAGCATGCCCCAGAG
>JBAVGF010000092.1:0-2408 GCA_049684675.1 Thermodesulfobacteriota bacterium
GACAAAACCTACTGCAAGGTGGGCGCCTTCTTAGACTTTCATATCTCCCGCAATGAACTCGGGATTCCTCCCCATGAATTCCGGACCATGACCGAGGCGACAAGGGTCACCATGTGGCTGGCGGACAGAGCCATCCGGGCATCCGGTATCCTGGATTCGGACATCCCGCGCGAACGAATCGGAGTCCTCATCTCCCAAAACTCGGGTGAGGCGGCGGGGACCCTCACCGATATAATCATCAGGGAGTACGTTCATGATATCCTTGGCGCTATCAAAAGGGCCGTTCACCTCACGCCGGATCAGGAGAGCGCCATCGAACGAGAGGTGAAGTCCGGACGCATGGCCCCGGATGACACCACACTCCTGGGCAGACTCAACTGCGCGGCACCCGGCTTCATCTGCAACCGGTATGGGTTCATGGGGCCCAGCTATTCTGTCTCCGCAGCCTGCGCGACCTCACTGGTCGCACTTCACAGCGCCATCCAGATGATCCGGAGCGGCATCATCGACGCAGCCATCGTCGGAGGGGGCGAGGACAATCTCACACACTTGCATTTTCTGGAATTCTCCGCCCTGGGGGCACTTTACGGGCTGTCCGGACAGGAAAGACCCGCTCACGAGACCTCCCGTCCCTTCGATGCCGAAAGAGACGGGATGGTCCTCGGCGAAGGCGGGGGAATGATCGTCATCGAACGGGAAAGCCTGGCCCACGCAAGAGGGGCGCGTGTCCACGCCTTCGTGACCGGCATGGGAGCGAGCAATAACCATCTGGGCATGGTGGAGTCCGCCAGTGTCACCCAAGAGATCGCCATCCGCGCTTCTTTCCGAGGGACACCCTATGGGCCCGATGCAGTGGACCTGGTGGAATGCCATGCCACGAGCACCCGGCAAGGGGACGTGGAGGAGGTCCGTGCCCTGAAAGCGTTCTTTAATTCCTTCAATCGCACAGTGATCACCTCATTCAAATCACAGATCGGACACACACTGGGCGCCTCGGGGATTAACAGCCTCATTCGAGGAGTCATGGCCATGAAGGCGGGAGTTTTCCCTCCTACCCTCAATTATAAGTATCCAGACCCGGAAATCGACTTGAAAGGATCGGGTCTCCTCATCGCCCCGGAGCCGCTTGATTGGAAGGGCAGGGCCGGCGAGCCAAGAAGGCTTCAGGTCAACGCCTTCGGGTTTGGAGGTTCCAACTACGTTGTGCAGGTGGAGCAGGCCATGGATGAAGTGGATACGATCCTGGTCTCACCGGGCAGAGAACTTGGTATCGATAGAGAGAAGGGGGGTGGCCCTCCCACGCTCCAGGGCGTCTCTTTCTTCCGGACCAAGGTGGGCGGCTGTAACTACCGGATGGCCGTTGTGGCCCAATCCGAAGAGGAGGCGCTCACGGTCATCGAGAAGTCAGCCTCCTTTGCCGAAGCCGGAACCGTCTCACCCAAGGTATTGAAGTCGTTGGCGCACCAGGGGATCTTCATGAGCCGTGAGGATCTGCCAGCCCTACCGCTCGCCTTTGTATTTCCCGGTCAGGGGTCACACTATGGAGGGATGGGGCGGGATCTCTACGAATCCTTTCCCGTCATCAAGGAGTGGATGGATCGGGCTGCAGCTGTAACGGACTTCGACCTCCTTCACTTATTGTTCCATGATCGAGAGCAGAACCTTCAGAAGACCCGGTGGCAACAACCTGCCATGTTCGCCATGGAATACGCCATGGCTCGATACCTCACCACCCTTGGTATCCACCCTGTCGCCATGGCCGGCCATAGTTTGGGTGAACTGATCGCCTTGTGCCTGGCCGGTGTCTATTCCCCGGAGGACGGGTTTCGAATCGTGAACAAGAGAGCCCTCTGCATGGACAAGGCCGCTGCCATACACGTGGACCCCGGCGTCATGGCGGCGGTGGACGCCCCCCTGAATCTGCTGAAAGAGATAATCCAGGGACGGGAGGATGTCCACATTGGGAATATCAATTCACCGAACCAGGTTGTCCTGAGTGGCAACACTGAGGCGGTCAAGAACCTTAGCAAAGAACTGAAGGAAATGGGATACCGGGCCAGCCTCTTGCGGGTCAGCATGGCCTTCCACTCCCCTATCATGAAGGTCATTCATGATGAGCTCGAGGCTTACATTGCCTCCATTCCATTTCATTCCCCGCAGATTGCCGTTATCTCCAACACGACCATGGCACCGTATCCATCAGATCCCGATGAGATCAGACGAATCCTAATGGCCCACCTGGAATCTACCGTCCATTGGATGAATAATGTCCAGACCCTTTGGAATGACTATGGAGTCCGGCTCTTCGTCGAGGTGGGCCCCGGCGAAACATTAAGCAATCTCATCGCAGAGACGCTTCCTGAATCGGTATGTATCCAGACGTGCCTTCCTTCCGCAGAGGGCCTGAC
>JBAVGF010000093.1:0-3654 GCA_049684675.1 Thermodesulfobacteriota bacterium
AGGGAGTTATTGCAGGCCTCCCCAAAATCCCTGGTATAAGCCCAGAGTTTAGACGGGAATTGATTCTCTTGCCGATTGCTTTGGCGAGTATCTTCAGAAGCGGGGAGGGTCCACGAGATGACGCTGATCTGTTCGATTTCTGTAAAGAGAAGCCCTCTCCCCCTCTCTTTCAGAACTGCTGAGATGATCTCTCTTGGGGTAAGATGGAAGGGGCCGATCAGTGTCTTATATTCAAGATAAAGCGGGTCAATCCCCGAGGCAAATCCAACCAGAGGTTCTTCCCAGTAAATTCCGTGGTCGAGCTGGGTTCTTCGGTTCGGTTGAGCCTCATTGATAAAGTTTTTGATGAGTTGTTCCAGAACCCTGTTTGGGTCCTTGAGGAAAACGACCTTTTCTTCTTTTGTCATAAGATAGCCCTTCTTATTCCTTCTCGATCTCCTTCGTATCAAACCCACCCCTTTCATGAACCCCGGTACGTTTGCAGCGGACCTCCTCGATGGCCAGTTTTAAGGCATCGGTGGCCAAGGTGAAACAGGGAACTTTTTCTTTAGGCAATTGGGAAAGGACTTCCCTGGAAGTCTCCTCTGATATCTTTGTGGCCTCATCCAGGGTGGCTCCCTTGATCCGCTCTGTGAGAATTGAACTGGTGGCAATCGCGGCGCCGCAGCCGAAGGTCTTGAACTTGGCTTCGATAATCTTATCGCCATTGACTTTGATAAAGATCTGCATGATGTCCCCGCAGGAGGCGTTCCCGACAGTCCCGACCCCATCCGGATTGGAAATCTCGCCCACATTTCTCGGACTCTGGAAATGTTCCATCAAAAATTTCGGATATTTTGCCATGTTTCGTACCGCCTAAGCTAATTGGGGTTTACCCCGTTAGAAATAATGGCCCGCTATAGCGGGGTACCATTCTGAATAATTCCGGCCGGGGTCGATGCCCCGTTGGAATTTCTAACGGGGTATACTTCAAATCTCAACCTTAACATTATTTTGTTTAATCTTTTTTCTCTTGGTTCTCCAGTTGCTTGATCCTATCTTCCAACTTATTGTAGAGCTGAAGAAGCATCTTCATGATATCTGACAATGGGTCCGGAAGGTTTCCGTGCTCGAAATCAAGTTCTTCCTTTTCGGGAGTCAGGGATGCCACAACGCGGCCGGGAACGCCGACGACTGTGGCGCCGGCCGGAACGGATTTAACCACCACAGAGCCTGAACCAATTCTTGCTCCATCGCCAATAGTGATGGCTCCTAAAACAGTAGAATTGGAACCAATGATCACACGGTTTCCCAGGGTGGGATGACGCTTCTTCCTTTCGAGGGTGGTACCGCCCAGCACTACACCCTTATAGATGAGGCAGTCATCACCGATCTCGCTTGTCTCTCCGATGACCACCCCCATTCCGTGGTCGATAAAGAGCCGCCTGCCGATCTTGGCCCCGGGATGGATCTCTATCCCCGTAAACCATCGATTGAAGTGGGAAACGAGGCGGGCCGTTGTATACCAGCCTTCTTCGTATAGAAAGTGGGCGATTCGATGGAACCAGATCGCATGGAGACCCGGATAGCAGAGAAAAATCTCCACGAGGTTTTTCGCTGCAGGATCTCTCTCTTTAATCGTTCGAATATCTTCCTTAAAGCGCTCCCACATTGCTGAATTCTTTTTTCGTTAAACATATAATATTAACTTATAGATTGAATAAAATACAATGGCGACATTGACAATTTTCCCATGTTTTGGACTCCTTGAATAGAATCACAAAGTAATAAAGATTTTGAGCTTGACCCTAAAATTCCCTTGACAACTAAACAGATGTATAGTATTTCTAGATACAGTTCGGAGTGATGCCTTTGCCTGCCTGCTCTGTACCAGTATGGTTCAGGGCAGGCAGGAAGCGTTTCGGCGAAGGTAGGGAGTACTGAGCAAAGACTTAAAAATGAAAGCCTTGAATTGAAAGGATGAATGATGGAGCTAACATCCCGGCAGAGAGAGGTCTTCAATTTTATTAGGGGATTTATAAAAGAGAGAGGCTATCCCCCTTCGGTAAGGGAGATCGGCGAGCACTTCGATATTTATCCCCGAGCAGCCTTCGATCATCTCAAGGCGTTGGAGAGAAAGGGTTATTTAAAACGGAGAGGGTCGATGTCCAGAGGCCTCGAGGTCCTTGTCTTTCTGGAAGATAGGTCATACGGGGAACCGCTAAGGAAAGAAGGAAGGCTACTGAGTCGGGAGATTCCAATCTTGGGCAAGGTGGCTGCGGGGAGACCCACCTTAGCCATAGAACATGTGGAGGGGACGATTCCGCTTCCTACGGAATGGGTGAAAGGGAAAGAGGTCTTCCTTTTAAAGGTAAAGGGCGACAGTATGTCCCCCTATATCCTCCCCGATGATTATGTTGTTGTTCGGTCCCAACCTTCGGCAGAAAATGGGGATGTGGTGGTAACCCTGATGGGGGAAGAGGCAACGGTGAAGCGGTTTTTCAAGAAGGGGAGGAAGATCGAACTGAAGCCGGATAATGAGCGCTGGGAGACGATTCAGATTGAAGAAGGATCAGGAGAAGCTCAGATTCTCGGAAAAGTCATTGGAGTGTTCAGAAAAGTTTAAATAATAGTTCAAATCTTTGAAGAAGGTTTGAGAAAGACCCAGAGCTGTGGATTCTAAACTCCAAACTCCTATGCGGAACGGTTTTAAACCGTTCCCTACCGAACCCCGAACTATCTTCCGGAGGAAGGATTCTTTCGATGAAATTTTGTTGCAACTGACACGAGTCAGTCTATCCGCTCAATCCGCCTTTCCCCGAAAAGTTCTTCTTTGGGGGAAAAGAGCAGGAGAAATTTCATCCTATGTGGCGGGATGGCTGGCAGGTAAAGGAATAGCGGTCATCGTCTTGGACGGGGCTAATCGTTTTGATCCGTACACGGTCTCGTCCCTCGCCAGGAGGGCATGGATTCCTCCGGAGAAGCTTCTCAAAAGCATTCGGATCGCAAGGGCCTTCACCTGCTATCAGATGGCCACTCTGATGGGAGAGCGATTGACCTCGTTGCTGAGACAAGAGGGGGCAAATGAGCTACTGCAAAGGCCATGGGTGATCCTTCTGGGACCGCTTACCACCTTTTTGGACGAGGATGTATCCGAAAGGGAGGTTCGTCCTCTCTTTGAAAGATCTCTGAGAAAGATAGAAGGGATGGCTTCGAAAGGGGTTCCTTTTCTTCTATTTCAGCCCTCTGGATTCTCTGACTCAAAGAGGGCTTATCTCATGAGAAGACTCTTTCAATTTTCTAACGAAGTCTGGAGGGTCGATTTGGATGGGGAGGGACCAAAAATGATTTTGGAAAAAGGAGCAACAGAATTGCAGATTGCTGATCGCAAATCGCAGATTGAAAAATCTGTAGCGCCCCCATTTACTGGGAGCGAACACTTTAGATAAACACTGAATGAATTTCGTTATGCGCTTTGAGCAATGTCCAGCGGTTTTGAGATTTATTAGTGAGCGGACACGAGTCACGCCTGCCTGCCCTGTACCATGCTAGGTTCAGGGCCTGCCGGTAAGCAGGGACACGGAGCACGAGTGATGGGCAGGACAGTTCTTCCTTTTAGCAGGGTTCTGGAACAGGAAGCCCAGGAGTGGAAAAAGTTTCGAAGAGGGCTGAGAA
>JBAVGF010000094.1:0-11025 GCA_049684675.1 Thermodesulfobacteriota bacterium
ACCGGACAGGTCCCCAACCCGGAGTCATGGGCGGCAAGAGCTAAGTATCCCAAGGCGATTCCAATATCCACCATGCGGGCGTTTGGAAAGGAATCATCCAGGCAGAGGAGAATGGCCACGGGGGCTCCATAAAAATTACTACTTCCTTCATTGATATATTGGTTAGGATCGACTCCCATCTCTTCGAAGAAGGGCTGCATCAAAGCGAGGGTTTTGGCTCCTCTCTTTCCATATGTCTTGGGCAAGGGCTTGACGTTTCCGGGACTGCAAGGAATTTGTTTTTCATGGTAGGCCTTGATCAGCCTGCGACTCAGCCTCGCTTTTTCCTCTCCGGTCACGACAATAAATTCCCAGGGCTGGAGATTGATGGCGGAGGGGGCATGAACCGTCAACCTTAGAATTTCTTCGAGCCTTTCTTTGGGGATTGGATCAGGCTTAAAGGCGCGGATGCTCCGTCTCTCATTCATCGCTTTCACTAAGTCCATTGTGAGCCCCTTCTTTAGTATCAGATTTTAGTAGGAATAAATCAAAAGTAACGCATGCGTATCAAAAGTGTCAAGTCGAAGCAATTGAAACTTGACATTATGATCAATCATCAGTATTTTGAATGAAAGCACCAAACATATACCGAAATCAACATTAAAAGAGGGGAGAACATTTGGATGATCAGAGGGAAGATATGGTTTCGCTGTGCGGCCATGCATGACCCGGTCACCCCGATCGTCGTCCAGCCTGCGGTGATCGGATGGGAGGCAAAAAAGAGGAAGGTCGAATTACAGATCGAGAGAGCCTTTACCGGAGAAGAGTTGGTGCGGCGGATGAAAGGATGGGTAACCGTTGATCCCAAAAAGGCGATAGAGGTCGTTGAGCGATACGGAAGGTTAAAAGTCTTAGACGATCGTGAATTGGTCGTTGAAGTGGAAACAATGGAAGACTTTCGGAGGTTGCAGGAGGCTCTGCTAGGGAGCTTCGGTAATGAGATGGAGGCCGAATTGATTCTCAAAAAATAGTACTTGCTCACCTTTTCTGCGGACACAAGCTCCAGGCCGTTCCATCCACCACCACCTCACCCTTTTGATTCGTACAAGTGGTTTTGAACTTTACTCGATTTTTCCCCGGGTTCAGCTCAATCACCTCTGCTTTCGCTGTAATGACATCCCCAATTCTCACCGGGGCGAGAAACCTGACATCTTGAGAGAGGAGGATACCGCCAGGTCCGGGAAGGAGATTTCCCAACACGCTGGAGATATACCCAATCGAGAGGACACCGTGGGCGATCCTTCCTTTAAAGTATGTTTTTTCCGCATAAGTCTGGTCGAGATGGATGGGATTAAAATCCCCTGTTGCCTTAGCGAAATCATTGATTACCGTTTCTGTAATGGTATTAGAGATCTGGGCAGAATCTCCAATTTTAATTTGGTCTATGGTTTTTCCTTCGGGCATCGTGGTCCTTTCCTTTCTCGATTTTTAAAACTCTCGCGTTACTTCCTGAGCATTTCCGTATCTATCTACCATGAAGGAAAGGAGATTGTCAAACCTAAATCCCGACTTAGAAAAGGAAACCCCTTGGCTGACATGTCATTGCGAGCACCTGAAAGGTGCGTGGCAATCTCTCTCAAGAAAGCGAGACTGCTTCGTTTCACTCGCAGAGACAGTTTCCTAGATCGGGATTTGGGGTCAAACTTTGTCCTTCCCAAAATTCTCATCCTTTAATCCCTGCGCTCATTCTCTACCCGAAAGAAAATCGATGATGGTCTGGTTGATCTCCTGGGCCTTCTCAAGGAAGAGGAGGTGCCCCGTGTCGGGGTAAACTTTCAGACGAGCTGTCGGGATTATTCCCGCCAGTACCTGGGTGAGTTGAAGTGGCATTACCTTGTCTTGAGCCCCTGCAAGAATCAGTGTCGGATGACGGATCAGAGGGGCCCGTTCCTTACTGTTGAAATGGTAGGCTGCCGTAGCCTGACGGTTGAAGGCATAAAGCGGTTGAAGATTTTCTAAGCGGATACGGACACTTCTTTCAATCAACTCAGGATGTTCCTTGGCAAAGCCCGGTGCAGCCGCAAGGGCCATCCCCTTGCGAATCATATCATCGGGCGGCAGGCCTCTGAGCGCAGCCGTTTCGCTCCAGAGATCTTTCGTAAGCTCCAGATATTCCGGGCCACCGCAGGTGGTGGCTAGCAGGACGAGGCGATCAACCCGATCGGGCTGCTCCAGGGCCAGCTCCTGGGCGATATATCCTCCCAATGATACCCCTGCCACATGGGCTCTCTCGATCCCCAGGGCTTGCAACAATTCTGCCGCATCGGAGGCCATCAGGCTAACGGAATACTCTTCGTCCGGCTTGTCGGAACGACCTACGCCCCGGTTGTCGAAGACGATCGTTCGGAAGTGCCGGGAAAGGTCGGGAATCTGGAGAAACCACATTCCCGAAGGGTAGCCCAGCCCCTGGATCAGGAGAGCGGGATCGCCCTTTCCATACTCTTCATAATAGATCTGGATCCCATTGATTCTTTGAAATGGCATAGTCGGTCTCAGCCTGATTTCCAGAAGAGTGAAGCTCCCCGGCCATCCCGTTAAGACGGGACAGGCACGCCGGGGCCGTTCGATCCCGCGCTTCGCGGGACTCGCGGCCCTGAGCATATCGAATGGGCTTCCCGGGAAGGAAATGTCGTTTTAATTGTGCCCCTTAACCCCGCCTACAAGGCGGGATTAAGGGGCACTTGCCGGTCAGGAATGCTTGGTTACAAACCCAATCAGGATCGTAAGGAATTCGTTCATCTTTTCCAAAAAGGCGCCATGGCCGGAATCCGGGATCATAAGCCATTCGCAATTGGGTATATTTTCATGGATCTCTTTCATGGAACGATTCGATACAACGATATCCAGATCGGCCCCAACCAGGAGCGTTGGAACCTTAATTGTCTTCAGCTCTTGTGGAGACAGGGCGTAATCTTTCACACTCCGGGAGAGTCGCACAAAGCCCTCAAACCATTCTTTGGTTAACAGGGACTTAAAGATCTTCTGACGTTGCATCAAAAAATCGAGGTGGGTTTCATAAAACGGCTCTGAATAGATAAAAGGAATGGCAAGCTGGAAAAACCTCTCTCCGTCATTGAGTTCCGCCGCCGTCTCCCATGCGATGCCGATTTGCCGCAAATGATTGGTGACCCGATTGGGTGTGTTGAAAAGGCAGAAGGATTTTATCCTCCCTTGATGTTGGAGCGCAAGGCGCAAGGCTACCTGTCCGCCATAGGAAAGCCCCATCATGTGAACCCGGGGGATGTTGAGCTCATCGAGCAGGCTGAGGATATCTCCGACATGAATGTCTTGACCGTACTGTTCCTGCATCTTTGAGGATTGGCCTTGATCTCTAAAATCGAGGAGGATCAGCTTAAACCTCTTGGAAAGCTCCGGAATAAAGGCCAGCCAGCTCATGGTGTTCATCATGATGCCGTGTAAAAAGATGACCGGCTCGCCCTCTCCATGAACTTCATAGTAAATCTTTGCACCATCCTTCAGATCAAGATAGGCCATGTCTGCTCCTGTTATCTCCCCCAGCGGATGGTTGCTGCCGCATAAGAGAAACCAATGCCGGAAGAGGCAAGGACAACCCGCGCTCCATCCAAAATCTTTTCCTTTTTCAGCGCCAGATCGAGAGAGATCAAGGGATCGTTGGTTCCGTGGCAGCCCACTTCCTCGAGCGACTCGGACTGCTCGTCCGAGAGGCTGAGTTCGCTCAGCACCTGTTTCCGGTCCCGGGGAGGAAGATGCCGGAGCGCCAGGTAGTCCACTGGTTTCCCTGCTCCGGCTGCGGTTCGAATCACTTCAACCAGTCTCTTTGCGAATCGAAGGCTCAAATATGTGGAGACGATCTGGGGATGGGGAGTGTGGTAGTACATTATCTCCGTGTCGAGATTTTCAGGGCTGAAGGGATGAACGGTGCCTCCGCCGGGCACATAGACTTCGTCAGCCATCTCCGGATCGATGAGAAAAGCCGTTTCCTGAAGGAGATTGGCCGGATGCCCACGCCGAAGCAGCACTGCCCCGCCACTTACCGAAGTGGGAAGCAGCCACCGTGTATTCGGGTTGGTGTAATCCACCAGATCCACATTTCGGGTTCCACCAGCCAGTAGGACCGTGTTGATCTCTCTATCGCCAATCATCATGTCGCGGGCAACCCGGAGGCCGAGAAGGGTGGTTACCCCCTGATTGACCAGGTCAAAGGCCCAGGCGTTGCGGCACCCCGCCTCCTCTTGCACCCGGATCGAAGCCGTCTGCGCGATGTAGTCTTTGTACTCCTCGCCTGTCCAGAGGACGAGATCCACCTCCTCGGGCCGCACGCCGCCGGCTCGTTCAAAGGCCCGCTTGGCTGCTTTGACTGCCATGGGGATAGGCTGGTCTTCCTTCGAGGGCCGGCACTTCCGGCGAATTCCCAAGGCGATGACTTGATCAGGCGTAAGGCAGGCCCGCGCAGCTACCTCTTCTGCGGTTTCAATCTGATCGGGGAGATAAATACCGTAGCTAACGATTCCGATCGTACTCTCTTTTCCGTTCATACGGACTCACTCGATGAGCAAGAACCTTACAAAAGACTATTGGGTGTGCTAGCATAGTACGTCAAAAGTCCCTTTACTTTGTTTGTCATTCCGGGCTTGACCCGGAATCCAGTGTTTCTGAACTGGGTTCCCGCATTCGCGGGAATGACGGCTGAGAAATAATGTAAGGAAGCGTTGGACGTGCTACGCTAAGAAAGCTTTTCAGTGGTACATCGTTAATTCTTACATGTTGTCCGCTTTCCCGTGTCGCTCCTTCAGGATGAATTTCTGTACCTTCTCTGCGGCGACCGTCCGCGGCAACTTATCCACGACCACCATATACTTTGGGATCTTATATTTCGCCATGCGGTCGCCCAGGAATTTTTGCAGCTCTTCGAGGGTCAGGCTTGCCCCCGGCTTCAGTTCGATGACCACTTTTCCGACTTCCCCCCACTTTTCGTCCGGGATACCGATCACCGCGGCAGCGGCTATCTGGGGATGGGTCTCGAGGACCCGCTCGATTTCAGCGGGATAGATGTTGATGCCCCCGGAGATGAGCATATCCTTCTTACGGCCTACGATGGAGAGATGTCCATCCTCATTGATCTTGGCGAGGTCGCCCGTGTGAAACCATCCCTCCCGGATGGCCTCAGCCGTGGCCTCGGGCTTGTTCCAGTAACCGGAGCATACGTGGTCGCCGCGGAGAAGAAGCTCGCCTTCCTGTCCGGGGCCGACCTCTTTTCCGTCTCCATCGATCAGCTTGACGTCGACGTGAGGCATCGGATGACCCACTGTTTTCAGTTTTCCATTGGCCAAAAAACAGTTCGGACCCACTTCGGTCAGTCCGTACCCTTCCCAGAGATGGATCTTTTTCTCCTTATTGAACGTTTCGAAGATCTTTTCCGTAAGGGGCGCACCTCCGGAAACCATGAACCAGACCGTCGAGGTGTCAGTGGTCTTGAACCTCGGCGATTCGATCATCATCTGGTACATCGTTGGAACAGCGAAAAGAACCGTGATTCGCTCGCGTTGGATGAGGTCGAGGACCAGATCTGCATCGAACCGCTGGACCAGAATATTGGTCCCCAGGGAATGGAAGAGGGGGAGGGTGAAGACATTCCAGCCGGCCGTATAGAATAAGGCCGAGTGAAGGATCGTCCGTTCTCCGCGGTGCAGTCCCCAGCCTATGTTCGTGTTGATCGAATTCCAGGTGATCATGCCATAAGTCATGACGACGCCCTTGGGCAGTCCTGTCGTGCCGGAGGTATAGATGATGAGCTGCGGGTCATTGGCGGCCAGCTGCACTTCAGGAGGCGGGTCGGCGGAGAGTTTTCCCCAGACGGAGGCGAGGCTTTGTCCGACGCTTTCGTCCTCGTCAAAACAGACGGTCTGGGGGAGGGGGACCTTTGACTTTAACTCTGCCACCACAGGACTGTGGTTCCTGTCGAAGAAGAAAGCTTTGGGCTTCGAATCTTCCAGGTAGTAGATGAACTCGTTCACCGCCAGTCGAAAGTTCAGAGGGACCAGGATGGCTCCAAGCCGACTGGTCGCGAAAAAAAGGGTGATGTACTCCGCCCGGTTGAGGGAGAGAACAGCCACCCTGTCCCCTTTTTTGATCTGGAGACCGGATCGCAGGAAATTGGCCATCCGATGGACATCGTCTCTCAGGTCCCCGTACGTGTAACGCCGGTTCGCGGGAATATCCACAAGGGCCTCGGCCTGGGGAAAGCTCCTTCCCCAGCGGCCAATCCAATCTCCGTATAGCATCTTCTATTCCCCCTTTTCGATTCGAGTCCCCCAGCGCAACAGCAGCACATCCCAGGCATATCCGATGCCAGCGGAGATCATGAGGACGAGATCCCCGTTCTTGAGGCGACCCTCCTCGATCCCAAGCTCCAACGAGAGAATCTGATCATTCTGTCCCTGGTGACCGAACTCCGCGAAGTACCTGGTCTGTTCGGGTTTCAACCCCAACTGGTTCATCAAATGGTCATGGGCGCTTCGTTTGACGAGCAGTGTCGCCAGGTAGTTGACATCGGCCCGGGTATAACCGCTCTTTTCAAGGGCTTTGTCGATGCAGAGAAGCCAGTTGCTCAGGCTGAGCTTGTCGAGGCGCTCCTTCATCCCCTCAGGATCCATCACATCCAGGTACTGTTTTCCTTCCCGAAGACCCTCGGCCGTCATAGGCGCCGCCGATCCTCCTTCAGGCACGTAGACATCCCACGTGAAAGTGCCGTCGGTCATGAAATGGCCTTCGAGTATCTCGTTTCGGGGACAATCCCTCTGGACTACACAAGCGGCTCCGCCGGCCGCCAAATAGTACATCCAACGCACGCGCGGGTTGGGATAGTGAATCAAATCCGAGTTCCTGTAACCTGAGGCGATGAGGATATTACGGATGCGGTCGTCGGCCCGGATCATATCGCGCGCCAGCTTGAGGGCAACCAGGGTGGTGCCGCATCGCTGCTGGATGTCGAAGGACCACGCATTTTTCAGGCCGAGTTCTTTCTGGATTTTCGGTCCCACTGGCCAGTTTCGGTACTCCTTGATCTCTTCCCCGCTCCAGATGACCAGGTCGATGTCCGGCGATTCCAACCCCGAGTAATAGAGGGCTTTCCGGGCGGCCTTCAGGCCCATGGCGACCGTGTGATCCCCCGGGCCGGGGACGTTTTTCTGGTACCACCCGAGCTTTGTCCGAATGACCTCGGCGGGCGTCTCGGACTGGGATGCGATGAACTCGGCGTCGTGAAACGCCTTGGGAATGTAGGTAGCCAGGCTAAGGATGCCAGCGGCAGCTTTAGAGTCGGACATTCGAGACATCCAAGTTATAGTCCCAGATACGATCTCCGGATGTGATCATTCCCCGCAAGATCCTGGGCGCCTTTTTCCATGACGATCCGGCCGTTCTCGATGACGTAGCCCCGGTCAATGGCCTTCAAGCACTGGCGGACGTTTTGTTCAGCGATCAGGAGAGAAACCTTCTCTTTGATTTCCTTGAGCCGGTAGAAGAGATCGGACACGAGCGACGGCTGCAGTCCGCAAGAAGGCTCGTCTAAGATCAGCATCTTCGGGTCGGCCATGAGGGCCCGGCCGATGGCCAACATCCTCTGCCCTCCTCCGCTCAATGTCCCGGCCGGCTGTTTCGTCCGTTCCCTAAGGACAGGAAAGATCCCGAAGACAAAGTCGAGACGCTCCTGGACCTTCGCTTTGGCTCCGGGAATATAAGCCGCTCCGGCTCGCAGATTCTCGATGACCGTCATCATCGGAAAGAGCTCCCTCTCCTGGGGGACCACGGAGATCCCTCGGCGAATCCTCTGGTAGGTATCCAGGGAGAATAGAGATTCCCCGTCCAGCTGAATCTCGCCGCTTACCGGTCTCACCAGACCCAGAACGGCATTGATGAGGGTTGTCTTCCCGGCCCCGTTTGGACCGAACAATCCGACGGACTCTTTCCCCACCTCAAGCGACAAATCCCAGAGGATGTGCAGCTTCCCGTAAAAAATGTTGATATTCCTTAGAACAAGCATTAGGCTTCCTCGCCGAGGTAGGCGGTAATCACCCTCGGATCATTGGAGACTTCTCCGTAGGGACCTTCGGCAATGACTTCTCCCCAGTCCAGGACAACCACCCGATCCGTCAATTCTCTGATGACCCTCATCACGTGTTCCACAATGCCGATGACAATGCCCCGGCTATGGATCTTTCTCACCAGATCGATCATCTGCATTGTCTCGTCACTGTTTAAGCCAGCCATCACCTCATCCAGAAAGAGAAGCTTGGGCTGTGTCGCCAGGGCATGGGCAATCTCCATTTTTTTGACCTCCAAGGCGGTCATCCGGGTAATGTCCCGAGTGATATCAGAGAGGTCCAGAAATTCGCATAGCTCTTCGGCTTTCTTCCGGGCCTCCCGCTGGCGGAGTCCCTTGCCGAAGAGAGACCCGACCATTACGTTTTCAAGTAAGCTCAGTCCCTGAAGAGGTCTCACCAGCTGGAAGGTCCGTCCAATACCAAGCCTGCATCGCTTGTGGGCAGGCAGTTCGGTTATCTCCTGACCGTCGAAAAAGATCTTCCCATCGGTAGGAAGATAGATTCCGGCAATGACGTTGATGAAAGTCGTCTTTCCGGCTCCGTTCGGCCCGATGATCCCCAGTATCTCATCCTCCCGAAACTCGAGATTCACCCGGTTGAGAGCCAGCAGACCGCCAAAATATCGGGTCAGTTTTTCTGTTTTCAAAACCGCCATGGAGCTGCCTTTTAACCGTTACCCGGTTTTTTCAATCTCTGTCCGAGAGTCCCCAAAATCCCCTGTGGGAAAAACAAAATGGTGATCACGATAATCAGTCCGTAAACCAGAAGATGGCCGTAGGGAATTTGCAGCTTCAGGAGCTCGGAGACCACTCCGAGTAATACCGCTCCCACGACCGGTCCCCAGGTTGAATGCATCCCTCCCAAAAGGGCCATGGCGATGGGCAGCAGAGTGAAGTCTACGGAAAAGCTCCCTTCAGGCGAGACAAAGCCGTAGATGTGAGCATAAGCCCCGCCGACCACTCCCTGGATGGCCGAGGTGATGACAAAAATGAATACCAGATACTTGAACACATCGATCCCGCTCGACCTCGCGACGATCTCATCATTGCGAATAGAGGTGAGGGCAAAGTGAATCCGGGTCCGGCGAAAGATTTCCGAGGCGATGATGCTGATGACGGCCACGGCGAGTACTAACCAATAGGTCCTCGTAGAATTTCCGGCGAAGATTGCTGAGGATAGAACGGTTCCTTCCGGACCCCCGGTCAGGTCGGGTAAATTTCTTATGATCACCCGGAATATCTCAGCCAGGGCTAAGGTAACGATCGCAAAATACATTCCCCTGAGCTGGAGAACCGCCATGCCCACGAGCCAGGCCAGGGCCCCGGCGGCCAGGCCGCCCATCAGAATGCTGATCAAGGGACTTACCCCGATTTTTAAGTGCAGGAGTACGGCGGCATATCCACCCACCCCAAAAAGACCGGCGATGCCGAACGAGATCTGCCCTGACCGCAGCAGCATGTCCCAGCTCAAAGCCAAGGCAATGTAAATGAGAATCATATCCATCACGTTTAACAAGTAGACCCCGGTATAGAGGGGTAGAGCAAGGAGGACGATTAGAATAACGATATAGAGGAGATATCTCGAATTTCTCATTTCACCTGTCTCTGACGGGAGCGAACCATAATCACCAGAACGATGAGGGCAAAGAAAAGGATGTCCGCCCATCCCGCATACCCCCGGAAGGAGAGGACAAAGTTCTCCGCCAGCCCCAGAATCAAGCTGCACCACAAGATCCCCAAGAGATTGCCGATTCCGGCCATGGCAATGAGGCAGAAGGATTTCATGGTGAAAGGTGCCCCTACGAGGGGAAAGATCGAATGGCGGGTCATGAAGATGGCGCCGATGGCCCCTACCAGGGCGATGGAGAGACTGAAGATCAAAAGGTAGGTTCGATCGACATGGATACCCACCAATTTCGCCCCCCGGGGATTCTGTCCCACAGCCAAGGCAGCCTGCCCCGTGCTGGTGCGTTTTAAAAATAGAAGGAGTCCTGCGAGCACGATGATGGCGGCACCTATGTAAACAAATTCAAAGGTACCAAAGGTGAAAGAACCGATGGTAGCCGAGGAAGAGACATAGTTTAAGGGTAGCTTTATGGGGCGAGAAGTCCAGAACAGGTTCGCGAGTTGCTCCATGATCATGGCCAGGCCAAAGGTCAGTAGAAGCTGATTCAACTCCGGAGCGCCCAGGACATACTTGATGATGGCTCGGTAACTGACGATGCCGATTAAGAAGAAGGCAAAGAGGGCGGGAAAGATGGCGACCAAGGGATCCATGCCGGTATAGACATTGAGGAAGTAGGCGAAGTAGGACCCCAGCATCATATATTCGCCGTGAGCCAGGTTGATGATCCCTACGATTCCCAAGATGAGGGCCATGGGGAGGGCAATCACCGCATAAAGACAGGCCCTCTGAATACCTTCGACAAGCACGTGAGGCTTCCAGAAAGCCAGAACAATGGCCAAGGCTACACTGATGATGGCAATCTGGTAATTTCTCTCTTTCAGCTTACTGAATAGGTTCACGATAGACCGCTCTCTAAGAGGAGAATACCCAAAAGTCTCAGATTATGACTCGGAGCATATTATAGTTTGCGCTGCAATAAAACTGTCATTGCAAGCGAAGCCCTGAATCCCGCGTTTCGCGGGATTCAGGGCGAAGCGAAGCAATCTCTGAGATTACCACGTCGTCCCGCCAAAGCGGGACTCCTCGCAATGACCACATCTGTGAAAGCGGGAGGCCAGATCTTTTCTGTAGATCCTCGACTCCCGCCTTCGCAGGACTAACTTTCGAATAGTCAGTATAAAATTCTTTCAAGAGCTAAAGTGTTCCAAAATTATCGCTTCTCCCAGCCAGGGAAGGGATAGACAGGCTTGGACGTTGCGAATTCAAAGGGCCAGAT
>JBAVGF010000095.1:0-10753 GCA_049684675.1 Thermodesulfobacteriota bacterium
AGGTTAAAGACTCGCTCCAGATTTTCTTTGACGAGCTTTTGATCAGAAATAGCAAAAGCGCCCATCTCAAGATTTTCGGTAACCGTAAGGCGGCCAAAGACGCGGCGCCCCTCAGGAACCTGTACCATTCCTTTCGCCACAATCTCGTGGGGAAGATACTGGGTGAGATCTTCCTCATTGAGGCGGATCGAGCCATGCCGTGGCCGTAACAAACCGCTCGCGGTCTTGAGCAGAGTGCTTTTGCCCGCCCCGTTGGCGCCAATCAAGGTGACAATCTCTGCCTTATCAACGGTGAGGGAGACACCTTTGAGGGCATGAATCTGTCCGTAATAAGTATGCACATTTTCGATTTCGAGCAGAGACATAAAAAAATGGTCCTATAGTCTCATAGTCAAGTAGTCTTGCAGTCGAATAGTCATATAAGAATCTTACTATTAAGTTTTCTGACTAAGCGACTATTTGACTATATGACTATTGAACTATTTCTTATTCCGATGCAAGTATGCGATAAGGCCATTGATCAAGCGCTTAACCTCTGTTGCCTTGTTATAAGCAGTTTGGACTTGGTTTGTTGTAATGTATTTACGATCTATGGCCAAGTACAACTCTGATTGCACTTCACTTGATGAGCGGCGAGAGATTTTCAAAAAACGGACGAATTCTGCATCCGAACCTGAGTCAAAACCCTCCGCAATGTTATGCATTACCGATCCTGCGGCATCTCGCATTTGACCCCGTAGCTGGGAATCCTTTACAAAGCTCGTTTGATTCGTAAGATCATAAATCAAGTTAGCCAGTTCCCTCGCCTTCTTCCAGCAATCTAAGTCTTCAAATTTTTCAATCTTCATCTGATTAGTCTTATAGTCGGGTGGTCCTGTAGTCAAGTGGTCTTCCAGTCAAGTTGTCTTGAATTTTCCTAACTACTCGACTACAAGACTATGTGACTACGAGACTACTTGACTGGATCTTCCCAAATAGGCCTCGATCACTTTTGGGTCCTTCTGAATATCGGCTGGGGTGCCCTCTGCGATCTTTTCTCCATAATCCAACACGGTGACGGTCTCAGAGATGCCCATCACAATCTTCATCTGATGTTCGATGAGAAGGATGGTGATTCCCAACTCATCCCGGAGGTGCCGAATAAAATCCATCATATCTTGCGTTTCTCGTGGATTCATGCCTGCTGTGGGCTCGTCGAGGAGCAGGAGTTCGGGGCGAGCGGCTAAGGCACGAGCCATTTCCAGCCGACGCTGGTCGCCGTAGGGGAGATTCTTCGCCAAGAAATCGCCCCTCCCAGTAAGGTTAACGAACTTGAGAATGCGCCTTGCTTCTTCTGCGGCCTCTTCTTCTTCCCGCTGAGTAGAAGGTAAACCGACCACAATGGCAAAGAGCCCTGCTTTCAAGTGTCCGTGGAGACCCACGAGAATATTCTCCATGGCTGTGAGATTTGGGAAGAGGCGAATATTTTGATAGGTGCGAGAAATTCCCAATCGGACGATTCGATCGGGCAACAAGCCAACCAGCGAATGGTTGTTGAAGAGAATCTCTCCGACGTCGGGCCGATAAAAACCAGCGATGCAGTTGAAAAAGGTCGTCTTGCCAGCACCGTTGGGTCCGATGACACTGTGAATACTATGCTTTTTTATTTCTACGTCCAAATCAGATACGGCCGCCAACCCGCCAAAGCGTTTTGTCACTTTTTTTGCAGAAAGAATGGTCATAAAACTCTTCTACTTTAATAATAGAAACGCATTAAATGCTTTTACATCGTCATTGCGAGCGATCCCGTCTTTGTGGGAGAGCGTGGCAATCTCGTTCCATAAATATGAGATTGCTTCGTCATTTCATTTCTCGCAATGACAATTTATTGAATGCGCTTGTATTGGTTCTGAGCCTAAGAGGGCTCCGGCTCTGTTTCCCTCGATTCTCCTCCGTGCAATTCGCGACGGCGCAAAGTTTCCGGCCAAAGGCCTTCGGGCCGAAGAATCATCATGGCGACGAGAGCAGCACCATAAACCAGGAGTCGGTACTCGGCAAACTCCCGGAGCAACTCAGGAAGGCCGACAAGTGCAATCGCTCCCACGAGCACGCCTGGGATACTTCCCATCCCGCCGACAATAATCAAGCAGAGGATGTTGATAGAAATCATCACGTTGAAACTGTGGGGATAGACCGACCCAAGTTTGCTGGCAAAGATGGCCCCGCTCAAAGCTGAAAAGGCGGCTCCTGTGGCGAAGGCGAGTAATTTTGTTGAGACAAGATTAATTCCCATCGCCTGAGCCACGTCTTCATCCTCACGGACTGCCATCCATGCACGTCCTAACCTGGAATCTCTTAAGCGCCAAGAGATAAAACCAATGAGCAAACAACCAGCGAGAATGAGATAGTAGATCTGTTGAGGGGTCGCGAATTCTATGCCGCCGATATGTGCTTTTGGAATTTTGCCGATGCCTTGTGCTCCACCCAGCCAGGGTCGTAGAAAATCGGATAGGACAAGAATGCGGATGATTTCACCAAAGCCAAGGGTTGCAATCGCCAGATAATCACCACGCATCTTGAGAACAGGGATGCCCAGGAGAACTCCTGAAATCACTCCCATGAAGATCGCGAAGGGTAGGGCTTGCCAAAAAGACAGATTGAAGAAACCCAACTCGGGTGAGGTCAATACGGCGACGGTATAGGCACCAATGGCGAAGAAGGCTACGTAACCAAGATCCAAGAGGCCTGCAAATCCAACTACGATATTGAGTCCTAAGCCTAACAGGACATACAAGCCTACGATCGTCAGTACCTCGCTGAGGAACAGACCAAGAATCCGTGGCAACACCAGTAGAATGATGAAGAGAAGGATGAGACTCAATATCCTCAGCGTACGTTGCCTCGTAGGAGACAAATGTTTCAACGGAGCTCGAAATGAATTCCCTTTTTTTGACCAGAGGTAGACCAAGACAGCCATCAGGGCAAACAATCCTGCGGCGCCATGGAACGTCAATCCATCGGCGGTGAAGAGCCACTCGTTCATCACAGCAAGGGGTCCCCAGAGGGCAAAGGTGGTACGCAGCAAGTCCTGAAGAATACCAGCTCCAACAACGCTTCCGAGCGAAAGAATTAAAACCCGACGAAGGAGGCTTGGTGCGAGGTAGAGGAGACTTGCGAAGAGACCGCTGATGGCCCCACCACTGAAGAGTAGAAGAATGCCGGCTTTCATCCCCTGGTCAAAAGTGAGCAATTTATACAGGAGAGGTGACGCATTGATAAAGACTTTCCGTAAATTGATCAGGCTCCCCACAAAGACCAGTAGAGCGAGGATGCCTCCCATGATCAACCCTGATATCAAACTATTTATGAGAACGCACAAAGGCTCAGTCCTAGGTGTCCGTTTTGCGGCGAGGTAGGCCATAAATAGAACGACCAGAAGTAATAGGGTATGACCCATTGAGATGGCATGGCTGATAATATCACGTTGACTAAAAGCCTCGATCATTCCGATGAGTGATAACAGGACTTCTACGACACCTCCGATCAGTCCAATTTTAATTGCCTGTCTCATCTTATTAGTCTCATAGTCTTATCGTCTCATAGCCTTGTAGTCCTATTCACGTAGTCGCTTATCTTTTTATTGACTACATGACTAAAAGACTACCTGACTATAAGTAATTCTTAGTCTTGTGGTCGCATCGTCTCATAGTCTTGTAGCCTTAGATTCTGAAAGTGGAGTTTTTCTCATTTTCAATTTTGACTACTAACGCATATGACTATGCGACTACATGACTATGTGACCACCCGACTAATTATGCTTTTTTAATAGTCAAACGCTCTCCCAAAATACCTGTGGGTCGAAAGATCAGCACGAGGACGAGCATGATAAAAGCAATGGCATCCTTCAGTTGGTAAGGAGCAGGAATTCCCAGGCCATCCAGGAAAAGGCTGGGTCCCACTGATTCAACAAGGCCGAGAAAGATGCCCCCCAACATGGCTCCTGGGATATTACCGATGCCTCCCAATACCGCTGCCGTAAAGGCCTTAATCCCTGGAATAAAACCCATAAAAAAATGGACCTGTTTGAACATCACCGCATACAGAACCCCCGCTGCTCCGGCGGCCATTCCTCCGATGACAAATGTGGTCACAATCATTCTGTCCACGTTAATTCCCATCAACGAAGAGATCTCCTTATCCTCAGAGACGGCGCGGATCGCTTTTCCAATACGGGCGCGCTGTATAAAGGAATAGAGAGCAGCCATCAGCAGAGCCGCCGCGATGATCACCACTGCCTGAAACTTTAGAATCCGGAATTCTCCAATCATCCATTCACCTTCAAGGATCTTCACCACTGGATAAGCCTGAAATCCGGAGCCGTAGAGCCCCCGAAACGTATATTGTAGGAAGAAGGAAGCCCCGATGGCAGTGATGAGGGGAACCAGACGGGGTGCTGTTCGCAAGGGACGATAGGCAATCCGCTCCAGCAGAACTGCGATGAAGGTTGAGGTCGCCATGGAGACGAGAAAGATAACGATTAAACTGATGATCGGGCGACTATCCAGGAAACCGGACGAGTAAAAGGCCGCCGCCACGTAATAAGCCGTGTAAGGGCCGCTCATAAAGACTTCACTATGAGCGAAGTTGATCATCCGAAGAGTGCCATAGACCATGGTATAACCCATGGCGATGAGGGCATAGATACTTCCTTGGGCAAGGCCAAAAATGATAAAGTCAAGCCAGTGATAAGCGGTGTATTTTCCTTCGGATAAAGTTGCGGTGGAACCCCAGACGACCAACGTTAAAATCGCCGCTCCGATGAACCACATGACGACATCGGTGGGAGTTATCCTTTCTCTCCAGCGCTTCACCATACGGATTTCCGTCCCTTGAGATCGGTTAGCCAATCGAATTCTGTTCTTACCACGCTTCTTGTCTGGCTTGGGTTTAAAAAGGCTTCCAGAAGGGCTTATCCGGAAGTACCAGGTTTTTGATATTTTCGGCACTCGTTTTATAGATGGCGATTCTTGGATCTGCACAGTCGCCATATTTGTCGCAGGTAAGGTTTCCCGTCAATCCTTTAAAGTTCTTCGTGGCGTAAAGGGCATCCGTTAATGCTTTTCGGCCAATGTAAAGCGTTCCGTCTGGCCCTTTCCTGGCCACCTTCTCGATGGCAGAAAAAAGCATCATCGCCGCATCATAGGCATGAGCATGGAAGGGAGCAATAGGCTTTTCGCCATATCTCTTCTGATGCTTCTCAAGGAAAATCTTATAGCCTTCGCCAAAGGCTGAGAAATCAGGGCTGGAGTGATACATGCCCACAGCAGCCTCTCCTGCTGCTTTGTAAAAGTCTGGGGAGAATATCCCATCCGCACCCATGAGAGCCACTTTCTCTAACCCCTTCACCTCTTTCACCTGGCGTGTGATGTGGCCACCGGCTGCGATGAAGACAGGGTAATAAATGAATTCCGGCTTCCCTGTGGCGATCTTGGTTAATACGGGCCTCATGTCCATGTCCGTAGGGGCAACCGCTTCTTGAGAAGTGATGATCCCACCCAGTTTCTTGAAGGTTTCAACAAAGACAGCCTGGAGCTGTTCGGCATAAGGGCTCCCGTCGTGGATCGTGGCCGCTCTCTTGACTTTCAATTGTTTAAAGGCAAACTGAGCGGCGACGGCGCCTTGAACTTTATCGTTGTGAGCGGTACGGAGATAACCGTGATACTCCGGTCCGCGCTTCGGGTCTGTCAGAAATGGCCCAGTCGTTGAGGGCGAGACCGTTGGGATACCAGCCTTCCATAGGATGGGTCCACCAGGCCGAGCTTCGCTCGAGCAGGTTGAGCCGATCGCCGCTATAATCGTCGGGTCAGAAGCAAGTTTGGTCGCAGCCGCCTGCCCCCCTTCAGCATTACAGCCGGTATCCTGAACGCTTAGCTTGATGGGGAACCCGAGAATTTTGCGGCCCTTGTCTTCGATGGCCATTTCGACGCCACGCTTGGTATCTGTTCCCAGAGAGGCGTCCGGTCCTGCCACAGCCATCCAAGCGGCAAGGTGGATGGGTTCGCCAGGCTTGATCTTCACTACGCCGATCGGGTCTTCGTCCATAAAATCTGTTTTTGTCTTTTGAGCTAAAGCCATCGATCCCACACTTATGATAAGGGTCGTCATCGTGAAAAGAACGAAGAGCAAAATGGATAAACGTTTCATGAGAATCTCCTTTCTTATCACTCGGTCCACTTTTTTCCGGTAGGACATGCTGAATTCATTTGAGCATCACATCGAATTGTACAGAAACCCTGAAATCGAAGACCCTGAACTTGATTCAGGGCATGGTTCAGAAGGGGGACAAACAGGGTCTTCTCAAATCGTGCATTCCATCTCAACCATGGATGTATTTTTTCACCGCCTCCAGTCCTCTCCACAGATGGGCTTCTTCGTGGGGTTCGATGGTGTAAAGAGGGTTCAATTGATGCTGTGAAAGGAGTGAAAAGAATTGGCTAAAGTCGAATCCTCCTTCTCCCACTGGGAGATGCTCATCCATCTCTTTGTGATTGTCGTGGAGGTGGACCTCCCCCAGAAATCCTCCCAAGGCTTCCATCCAGGTTCGGAGAGGGGCCTTGCTGAAGACGTTGTGGTGGCCCGTGTCGAAGCAGAATCGAAAATGGGGTGAATGGATCTCTTCGAGAAGATTTTTGATAGGGTCGGGAGTCTCTTCAAAGACATTTTCAACGGCGAGGGTCAATCCCATTTCTTCTGCCCTCTTTACCAGAGGTCTCCATGTTTGAAGACTGCTCTCGAGCCAAAGCTTGACGTTTCCGTCGAATTTCCATCGCTCGTACCCTGGATGAAAGACGATCATCTTAGGTTTGAAGAAATGCGCCAATTTGATCGTCTTCGAGAGCCGGTCACGGGTCACCTCTTTGACCCTTCGATCCACCCCTCCAGGACTTAAATCCATGAACGGGCCATGCAGGGTAATTTCCAACTGGTTTTCTTGGAGCGTTCTCGACAGATGTTGAGCCTCTCTCTCATGGCAGGCGTCCAGGTCTTCTGCGCTGAAATAGATTTCAGGATTGATTCGGTTCTCGATCGCAAAGTCGATGCGCTTAAGAAGCATGGAATATGGCACATTAATATGGATGACGGTCATGCTTAAGATCTCCGGGTTCTTGGGTTTTCTAAGGTCTTCTTGGCCTCTTGAGTCTTTTGGGTTCTTATGGCTTCTTTCATTCTCTTTCTCAATGTAACCAGATAGACCAGATAAGCTAAATAAACAAGAAAAACGGGACAAAGCAATTTATACCATGCTATATAACTAAACTCAATTCTTTCCCTGTTGGAGTAGATAAGGACTCTTTTTTAGAATTCGAGACTCCACCAATGCAAAGCATTAAGGTTTTTAGAAATTCAAGTTCCACGGTACATCCTTTAGAAATTATTATAAAAACTATACCCTCAAACGACAAGGACATTTAAGTGACCTCCCGCTTTGGGTTCGGAGTATTTAGTTCGTCTACCTGCCGCAGGCAGGGGGGAGGGGGCCATTGCAATAGAGGGAAAAATTATGATATAAACTTTAAAGGAGGATTTATGTTTAATATCGGATTTCCGGAACTGTTGATCATCGTGGCCATCGCCTTGATTGTCTTCGGTCCTAATAAACTTCCGGAGCTCGCTAAGGCCTTTGGGAGGGCCATGAGGGAGTTTAAGAAGGCGACCGAAGAGGTGAAAGAAAGCTTTGAGGCCGAAACAAAGGATCTCGATGAACTGAAGAGCACCTTCGCCGAAGAGAGAGAAAAATTTCTTGCCGGCCTGACGGAAGAAGCATCGGAGACTACAGGAGAAACCCCGATTTCTTCCGAGACCACCGGCGAGAGAATGGCTGAAAGCGAGGCCCCTGCCTCGGAAGCGGCTTCAAGCCACGGGCAAGAGGAAAAGATCGAAAAGAAAGAAAAGGAGGAACCCGAGGAGGCTAAAGAGGGGATTCCTTCTCATGGATGAAAAGAAACTTCCCTTAACCGCTCACCTCCAGGAACTGAGGAAGCGACTCATTTTTTCATTTATCGCGATGGGGGTGGGCTTTATCCTCTGCTATGCCTTCGCTGATTCTATCTTCAGCATCCTTGCCGCCCCTCTCATGAAGGAATTGATGCCCAGAGGGGGATCGTTGATCTTCACCAGTGTCGCCGAGGCATTCTTCACGTACATGAAGGTGGCGTTCATCGCGGGTATTATCGTGACCTCGCCTTTCATTCTTTACCAAGTCTGGGCTTTTGTCGCACCGGGCCTATATCAAAAAGAGAAGGGATATGTAATTCCTTTTGTCCTCGGCGGTTCGCTCTTCTTTGCCCTCGGAGTTCTCTTCGGATATTATGTTGCCATTCCCGTCGGTTTTAGGTTTCTTTTGGGTTACGCCACGGACATCATCAAACCCATGCCGAGCATGAAGGAGTACCTCTCTTTCAGTATCAAGTTTTTGCTGGCCTGCGGTCTGGTTTTCGAATTTCCCGTGGTGTTAGTCCTTCTATCGAAGATCGGGATCATTGATGCGAAGATGTTGGCCCGGCAGAGGAAATACGCCATCCTCCTGATTTTCATCCTTGCCGCGGTTATTACCCCATCCCCCGACATGATCTCTCAGGTGCTTATGGCCTTTCCTCTGATAGGACTCTACGAGTTGAGCATCCTACTTTCTAAAATTTTCGGGAAAAGACCCGCGCCGGTTTCTTCTGAAAGTGATGGGACTAAGGCAGAATCCCCTGGTCCCACTTAACCAATCATGGCCGAGTCCTCTTACAAAATTACCCGATGGCCCGAGAAGGAGAGACCCAGGGAACGGCTTCTTCAACATGGCCCTCAACCCCTCGCTGAAGCAGAACTCTTAGGTATTTTGCTTGGAAAGGGGACAAGGAAGAAGACAGCCATCGATTTGGCGAGGGAGCTGTTAGACCAGTACCAATCCCTTCAGAAACTCTTTTCTCGTTCCCCTTCCGAATTGATGAAGGTGAAGGGCATCGGGTCTGCCAAAGCCGCTACGCTCTCTGCCGCCTTTGAGTTGGTAAGAAGGATTCAATCCCAGAAAGATAGCTCCAAGGCCTCTTTTAAGCGATCTGCGGATGTGGCAAATCACTATCTGCCTTTGATGAGAGATCTCAGGAAAGAGGTCTTCAAAGTCATTCTTCTCAACAGAGCGAATCGTTTGATTAAGGACGTGACGGTCTCAGAAGGGACACTCGAGGCGAGCATCGTCCATCCCAGGGATGTCTTTCGTGAGGCCCTTTTGGAACCTGCCGCAGGAATTATCCTGATCCACAATCACCCGAGTGGAAATCCAACCCCCAGTGAAGAGGACCTTCGAATCACCAAGCAGTTGATAGAAGCAGGCCGGCTTCTCGGGATCAAGGTTTACGATCATATCATCTTGGCAGGCGAGAGTTATCGAAGCTTGGCCGACGAGGGCTTGATCTAAGAATAGGAAGGGTTCGAGGGATCAAGTGGTCAAGGGTTCAAGTGAAAATCCTTGAAAAATGAATACTTGAATCGTGAACCCCTGCCTACCGGTAGGCAGGCCGGAATCCCGGAACGCTTTTCTTACTTATGGCGCATGTTCTGGTTACAGATGGGCACTTTAGAAAATCATTAGCGGTTGTTCGATCCCTCGGCCGGAAAGGGATTCCTGTCGCAGTCGGAGAGCGGACATTCCTGAATACCTCCTTCTTTTCGAAATATTGCACCAGGCGTCTGGTCTATCCTTCACCACAGCAGTCTCCAAATCAATTTATCGAATTCCTTCTAAAGGAGATTAGAAAAAAACAGTATGATTGCCTCTTCCCGATGGAAGAGGGGACGCTTCTTTTATTGGCAAAATATTATTCTCAAATCTCCGAATATACTTACCTCCTCATTCCTGATTTGAAAAAGATTGAATTCGTTCGGGACAAAGGAAATCTTATGCGCTTTGCGGAATCCCATGGGTTCCCGGTACCCAAGACATGGTACTCCCCCCCAGCTTCACCTTCCCCCGCAATGGGGGGCGGGATGGGTGAGGGTGTTGTGATTAAACCCAGGATCAGTTCCGGATCCTTTGGCATTGTCTATGTAAAGAAGAGGGAGGATCTTATCTCCTCTTATCAAAATGTGCATGAACGGTATCCTTTTCCGTTAATTCAGGAATGGATACCTGACGGAGGAGGGGTCTTTGGGCTGTCCGCCCTGTTTGATGAGGCTTCGAGCGTTAAGGCAGCCTTCGTTCATAAAAAGTTGAGGATGTACCCGGTGCAAGGAGGTCCTAGCACGTTGGCGGAAGGGGTAGAACATCCTCAGATCATGGAGTTGGGCCTCTCCCTCCTTAAATCATTAAATTGGGTCGGCGTGGGCATGGTCGAATTCAAAGTCGATCCCAGAGATGGAATTCCAAAACTCATGGAGGTCAATCCCCGCTTTTGGGGTTCATTACAGTTGGCCATTGTCTCTGGGGTTGATTTTCCCTTTCTTATTTTGAAGATGGCCAGGAAGGAATGTTTTGACCCCGTTCTTCGCTATGCCGTTGGAAGACGTTTTCGCTGGCTTCTCTTGGGGGATATCCTCCATTTTCTGAAGCATCCACAACGTTTTGACCTTCATCCTTCCTTCTTCAACTTCTTTGATCCCAATACTTCCTATGATATCTTTTCAAAAGATGATCCCCTTCCGCTGTTAGGATCGGTTGCAACCTTTTTGACCTTCCTCTACGATGCGGAGATGAAACGATTTTTAGAGAGACGATAATGCCCTTGAC
>JBAVGF010000096.1:0-3755 GCA_049684675.1 Thermodesulfobacteriota bacterium
TCGAAGGGAACAATCATGGCCGGCATGGAGATCATTACTATAGAAGGAGGATCGGAATTAAAGGACTTCATCGACCTGCCATGGAAGATCTATGCTGAGTATCCCAACTGGGTCCCCCCTCTTAAGAAGGAGGTTCGCCGGATGCTGGACCCTCGCAGACATCCTTTCTGGGAGTTTTCCGAGCGCATCCTCTTTCTGGCCCGACGCGGTTCGGAGACGGTGGGAAGGATCGCGGGCATCATAGATCGTCATTATAACCAGTTCCACGGCGAAAAGATGGGTATTTGGGGATTTTTCGAATGCTCTGACGATCCGGAGGCCGCGGCGGCCCTCTTCTCTTCCGTGGAGACGTGGGTTCACCACAAGGGGATGACCTTCATGAGAGGCCCGCTCAACCCGTCCACCAATTACGAGTTGGGGTTGCTCATTGAGGGATTCAATTATCCGCCTGCCTTGATGATGGCTTACAACCCGCCGTACTACCTAAGGTTGGTCGAATCGTGCGGTTTCACCAAAGAGAAGGACCTGTTAGCCTTCCTGATAGAGGGCGCTTACCGGCTTCCCGAGTGGATGGATCGTCTTGCTGAACGGATCACCCAAAAAAGAGGTATCCACATCAGGCCCTCTCGTCCAAAGGATGCGGACTCGGAGTTCGCTCTGGTCAAGGAGATATACAATGCATCCTGGTCCAGTAACTGGGGTTTCGTCCCCCTGAGCGATAATGAGATGCGGGACATTCAGAAGAACGTGATGAAATTCTTGGATCCGGACTTAGTTTTCTTCATCTATTATGAGGATGAACCTGCAGCGTTCTGCGTGATCTTTCCTGACATTAACCCGTTGCTCAAGCGTCTCAACGGGGGGATCGGTCTGATGGGTTTGCTGAAGTTCCTCATGTATCGGCGGGAGATCAACGGATTGCGGTTGTTGATGTTCGGGATCAAGGAGAAGTACCGACAACTGGGACTCCCCATGTTAGCCTTCCACCACATCTATGAGATCGCGAGGAAACAAAAGAAATATCAGCATCTGGAGATGGGCTGGACCCTGGAGGACAACGAGTCGATTAACTCTTTGATAGAGGAAGCGGGTGCAAAGAGGTACAAGAAATATCGCATATTCAGAAAGTCCTTATAATGTGCCCACGGATTAGCGGAATGCGTCCGGGATTCGACGGCACGGAGATCAGGCAGAGTGATCCGTAGGCCCTGTTCGATCCGGCAGACTACCGACATTCTGCTTGAGAAGAGTGATTTCGATTTTCAGAAACAGGGCTTTGATAGCCGACCGTTCTGGCGACGACGGCCAAAGGGGGATATCACGAACGAACCCGCTGGGAGTCGGATGGTTCAGGCGTCAGTGATTAGTTGACGTTGGCCGTGGGCCACGGGTAAAATGGGAACTACCGAATGAATAGCTTAGCGACCGAACGAGGATATCGAGCGCGTCTCCTCGTGGTGATGAGATGGCTGGCGGGGGTTGCGGTAAGATGCGCCCATCGAACGCCCAGGCTCCGCGCTCCGATGCAACCCGATGGCTGGAGCGCCCAGCCCATCGAGATTGTGTGCCGTTTTGCCCCCGATGCGGACCTGGATCCCGCCACCGGAACGCCCGTGGGGGACGAGGGATATTACCTCTATATCCTGAACGAAGCTGCCAATTGGGACTACAGCAGTGCGACGTCGTATCTCTTCTCAATTTGGCAGCGTCCTTGGGGGCATAGTTGGCTCATCCTGGAAAGTCCCCAGGATCGTCTGGAATTCGGCCACACCGGTGACCTCGGGCAAGCGAAGCCGCGTTACCATGTGGGCATGCTTCAGAGGGTTCGGCATAGGGATCCCAATGCTATCGCTTATTTTTGGCAGACGATGTCCGATGGCCTATTGCAGATCGGCAAGCCCAATCGCCCGCCCTCGTTTGTCTGGCGAATGCCGATTACCCGGCGACGGTATCAATTGATCTATGAATACGTGATGCACCGGAAGTACGACCAGTTCGGCGTGAGGAGCAACAACTGCACCGATATGGTGATAGGAACAGCGGTGCTCGCGGGCATCAACCTGATCCACCGCATTCGCCTCACCTGGCCGCCGGAAACGAAGGTTTTGGGTCGGATGCGGCGTGTTTGGACGGATCCCCAATACCGCATACTGGAGTACAGCACGCCCGACGTTCTGGATGTGGATCTGCGCCAGCTTGCCCGGTCAGGAATCGGGAGTGACGTCACGGAGTGGTACCTGGCTTTGAAGCGGTGACGATCGGGCTGATACTTGGCCATATCGGGTGGGATGGATCCAACTGGCGATTTGTCATTAAAAGATGAACGTATGGCGTTGAAGCAGAGGTCTGACATAGTGGGTGAGCATCGGGTTCCTATCATCGCTTTCGTCTGGCGGCCTGAGGAGATCATCCCATCGGTGATTCAAATGGCTCAGCGAACAGGGAGCAGAGCCATCTTCGATTTTTCCATGATGGGGGTGGAAGGGCTGCGTTCTTTCTTACGAAAGGCCGACCCTGCTGGCCACGTTAGGGATATCAAGATTTCTATCCCTACCTTGATGGATCCATCTTTGGGGCGGTTACTGAAGGAAATAGGGGCCCACGACATCTGGGTAGAATGCCACCCGAAGTTTTTTCAAGGAGATCCTTCTACCTTTCTGCAGAGATTGAGGGAATTGTCGGAAAACCACCGTTGCTTTCCCATCACTGGGGACCTGGATTTCCTGGCAACGATTGTGAAGGATCGCTCGGGAATTGGGCGCATCGTCCTGAAAGGATGCGAGGCCTCCGGATTCGTGAGCGGCGAGACGACTCTGGTGCTCTATTCAGCGGTCAAGGAAATGCTGCGCACCCCATCGACGTCTCTGGACATCCTCATCTGGGGAGGCGTCTTCACCCCTGAGGCGGCAGCGGCATTCCTGTCCACAGGGGCGGCGGGGATCGTCTTCGAGAGCGTCCATTGGTTGACAGACCTGGTTGCCATTGATGATCTCCAGCGCCAGCGGCTCTCCAACCTCCGCCTGGACTCTACCGATCTGCTTGGCCTGGATCTGCAGGTTCCCTGTCGCCTTTTCAACAAGGGAAACTCTCTTGCGTTCAAGGAGATCAAGACATTCGAGGGATCACTGTGCGGAGCAGAGATCACGGAAGAAAGCCGCCGTTCCTTCGTAAGCCAAGTGCATGCAAGGGCCCTCCACCCTCTGGAGAGCCATTTCACACAGGACGAAGTCATCCCTCTCGGGATGGAGACCACCTTTGCTCGGTCGTTCGTTGATCGTTTTGGGGCCGGAACCGAGGAGGCCGTGAAAGCCTTCATAGGCGAGATTCGAAACTTATGCCACCTGGCTGAGGCGGAAAAGGATTGCTTTTTAGACAGCCCTGTAGCCAGAGAGATGGGAACCAAATATCCCTTTATCCAGGGGGCCATGTCCTCCATCACAGATGTCCCGGAGTTTGCCTCAAGAGTCGCCGATGCCGGTGGATTGCCGACCATCGCACTTGGCCTGATGGACGCGGAGGCCCTTGACCGGAGGCTGGGAAGCCTGCCCGAGATCATGAGAGGGCGCCCTTATGCAGTGAATGTCGTCTCCTTGGCAGAGAACCCTTTCCGGGAGACGCATCTGGCCTGGATAAAGAAACACAGACCCCGTTTTGTAGTGATCGCAGGAGGCGATCTCTCTCCCTTAAGAGAATTGATAGAACGTGGCATGGAGGTCATTTATATCGCTCCTGATGAGTCGCTGTTGAGGCTCGCC
>JBAVGF010000097.1:0-2438 GCA_049684675.1 Thermodesulfobacteriota bacterium
CAAAAAGGCTTTCTCCACTTCATTCTCCGCCTCATCTTTTAACTGCCACTTCATCCTTCTCAACTCTTTGCTGTCTTTGGGGACGGAAGCCATTGGTTCTTCCCCCTTCCCCTTGCCTCCGGGGAGAGATCTTCCACTTCGATCCGATTGGATCGAGCCTAGAGAGGAAGTCTTGTTGATGATGATAAACAAAACGCCTCCAAAGGTCAATCCTGCCTTGAAAACGTCCACCTCCAGGATATCTATTGAAATCTGGCCTAAAATAATCTATGTTGATAGTATTTGAGCCGTCTTTATTCCGTTTCCGTATCCCATGCCAAAAACCTCCTCTAAGAAAATAAAATATTGGCTCGGGGATTTTTTTGTCGATCTCTTATTGGCCTTCTCCGTCATGACATTTCGTATCGTTCCTCCAAGAGTCATCGTCTTCGTTGCAAGAATTTTGGGGACAATGGCTTTCTATCTGTTCAAAAAATATAGGGATAGAGTTCTTAGTAATCTCTCTTTGGCTTTTGGAGGAGAAAAAGATTTTAAGGAGATTACAAAGCTCGCCAAGGAGGCCTTCTTCAACTTTACACTCACGCCTTTCGAAACCATCTTTGCGGCTACCGCTCCTTCCTGCCAATTCATCAAGAAAATCAAAATAACAGGTCGCGAATATCTGGATGCCGCATTGGCGAAGGGGAATGGAGTCATCGCCTTGGGTAGCCATTTGGGTGCCTTTACAACATTGGGAACGAGGCTTGCACTGGAGGGCTATCCATTTAATCTCATCATCAACGAAGGCAATTTCCCAAAGTTATGGAAGAGATTAGGGGACCATCAGCGAAGACTGGGTCAGAACCCTTTTCCTCCTAAACCTACCACCTCATCCATTAAAAAATCTCTAAACTGTCTTCGTCGTAATGAGATCCTTTATCTCATCGCAGATCAACAACAGATTCTCGGAGGACTTCCTGTCCCATTTTTTGGCCAAACAGCTTATACACCTCCTGGACCAGCTATCTTCTCTTTAAAGACAGGCGCTCCCATCCTGCCGATGTTCGTCGTGAGGGAAAAAGGGATCCCGCAGACCCTATTTATCGGAAGTCCCATCGAAATGGAACTAACACCCGATGAAAAAAAGAATACAGAATTGCTGACCGCTAAATTTACAAAGGCCATCGAAGATTCCATCAGACAGTATCCCAGCCAATGGCCATGGCTGAATCGGCGCTGGAAAGCGCCCTATCAAAAAGGTTCCCTTGACATGGGAAACCAGGAAGTATAATATTTTTGTTCAATGGAAAATATCATCCTGAAGCGATTTAAAGAAAGTTCCGAAGTCAAAAATCGTTTTCTCAGAGAGAGCCTCCCTAAACTTCTCGATGTGATCAAATTGATTTCTCATACGTTCGAAGCAGGGAACAAACTCTTTTTCTTCGGAAATGGAGGAAGCGCTGCCGACGCCCAGCACCTGGCTGCGGAATTCGTCAATCGTTATGTCATGGACCGTCCACCCCTGCCCGCTATTGCCCTCACCACAGATGCCTCCATTCTGACCAGTGTCTCCAATGACTTTGCTTTTAACGAAATCTTTGCTAAACAAATCAGGGCCCTTGGTAAGGAAAAGGACGTCGCCATCGGCATCACCACGAGCGGGAACTCCCCGAATGTCGTCAAGGCCTTTGAGGTGGCTAAAGAGATGGGGATGAAGACGATTGCCCTCACCGGAAATGACGGCGGTATCGTTGCAAAAATGGCTGATTATCCTCTTATCGTTCCCTCCACCAGCACGCCCCGAATCCAGGAGGCCCACATTCTCATTGGACACATCCTCTGTGAAATGGTGGAACACTACCTCTTTTTTAAGGTGAGCCCGTGAAATGAAGCTATTCAGATTCCGGATTGGAGAATCTGAAATCTGAGATTTCGTAACCGTTTAACCACTTTAGAATCCCTCCCAACTTCCTTTTCATGAAGGGAGCACCTGGGGTTTTCCCCTTTAAAAAGGGGAATATCGGTGTCATTCATCTTATTTGAACGATGGAAATCAAGTTCGAGCGATATCATCTCCAATCGGACCTTCGTTCTCCTCTCGAGGGATTTGAAAAGATTTCAGTCCCAACCGAAGTTCGGGTCGATCCCTTGACAAAAAGGCGAAGCCGCATCATTACCTGGGGCCTTCCCCCTCCGGGAAAATTCGATTTCTCGAATATGGCCAAGGAGTCGAAGGGATGCCTCTTCTGTCTTGAGAATATTTTTCAAAAGACTCCTCAATTCATGAAAGAAATCGTCCCCGAAGGAAGGGTTTGCATCGGAAGGGCAGTCGGTTTTCCGAACCTCAATCCAGTCGGGTCCTATGGAAGTGTCGTCGTCCTCTGTCGTGAGCATTTTCTCAGCCTTAACCAATTGACGCCCGAAATTTTCGAAGAGGGCCTTTCGGTTGCTATCGAGAT
>JBAVGF010000098.1:0-8780 GCA_049684675.1 Thermodesulfobacteriota bacterium
TTGGCATACTTTCGTTCCTTTTATGGATTCAACGAAGGGTTTAAGAACGTGTTAGCGTGGGGATTCGGCTTAGCAGGCCTTTACGTTGTCGTGGAAGCAATTCTTTTCAAAGCGGTGCTTCACCGTGCAAGAAGGACGGGTGTCCTCATTAAACTCTCAGAGTAAGCCTCTCCCGATTTCGGATTGCGGAATGCGGATTTTGGATTGTTTGCCCCCCAATTCCTAAGCTCGATAGATTTGCTGTGCCCATTCGCTCTGCCTTTTGCGTTTTCAAAAGGCTTCCCACATTCGTTTTATCTTGTCCCTGCTGATCTTAAGATAGTCCTTGTCCCTGGAGAAGACTTCGAGGGTGATGGTTTCATCGTATTGGGCCTCTTTGAGCTCTTTGATAATTCTTTCGAAATCGATGATCCCGGCACCGATTGGGAGGTGGCTGTCTTCTTTTCCGAAGTTGTCATTGGCGTGGACATGGCCGATCCGGTAACCATAAAGACGGATAAACTCCGAGGATCTATTCTTGCCACCCCCCAAGTTGGCATGGCCCACATCTAAGGTAAGGCGAATTTCCGGAAAGGCATCGAAAACAGGTTGGAACTCATGGGGTTGGCAAAGAAAGCGGGCTTGGGGAAACATGTTTTCAATACAGAGGGTGATGTTCAGGCTTACGGCCTTCTTCAAGATGGCTTCGAGAGATTCCATAGCGTATGTCTTCGCCTTATCCAGAAGGAATTTTCCTAAACCGGTGATGAAACCAGGATGGAGAACGACTTTTTCAATTCCTAATTCTGCCGCGGCCTCCAGAGCGGCGAAATTTTCCTGAAGGGAAGCCCTCCTCAGGCTTTCGTAGAGGTCTGAGGTCCAAACAAAAGTGGGAAGATGTGCCATAATACCTATTTGATATCGGTCCCGGACCTTCAGGATCGCCCGTTTTTGGGCCAAAATTTTTTGGGGGATAGCCTCGGGAGGATCCATGGTCAGTTCCACATAATCGAAGCCCATCTCTCCGATCTCTTCTATCTCCCTCAGTAAAGGTTTGATTGGAAAGTTCATGGCTCCGTATTTCATGATTTTATCTCGTGGGAAGTGACTCGTGAATTGTAGGGGCGAGATGTTTCGTCGGCAATAAATGCCGACGCTACCTGTCATCACCCCGAACTTTCTTTTGTGCTTCTCTCACCCAGATTCTTATCATTGCTTTTCGGGGAAGAACTTTTTCCCGGGGGGCTTGTTCAAGCTTATCATAAAGACTTTCAGGGTTCTCTTCTGCAAGAGCGGAAATCGAATCGATGCCAACACTTTCCAATAGCCGAAGGTTTTCAACCCCCAATCCCTTTAGCCGAGCCAACCGGGCTTTGTCGACCCATTGGATGAGTAATTCTTTCGGGATGAGGAGACGGAGTGCCAATTCATCCTTTTCATCTTTTTCTCTGGTTTTCGAGAGCAGATCGCCGAGGCTGGTGATTCCTACTTTCGGGAGCTCCCTTCGATATTGAGGTTCAATCCAGTAAGCATCCTGAAGCCTGGGATAATAAGAGTCAACGGTAGACGAGTCGATGGCCCTGAACATTAGGACAGAGAAACTTCCAATCAGAATAGCCGTTAAGATCATCGTCAGGGGTCTTGTCTTTTTCTCCATATTCAGGCGGTAAGTGGATTCTTCCCACCGCCTTCCGGATCGAAACAAAGAGATGAAGTTATACATCACATAAGCTTGGACGGCAAACGGAGGAAACCCCAGGAAACCCAGGAAGGGCATTTCGAACCCTTTCCCTTTATCAAAAAAAGGAACGGTGTAGACCCATTTTGAAAGGGCCCAAAAATTCCAGAACTCCCAGAGAAAGCCGCAGATCAACCCGGCAACGAGCAAGACGTATATTTTCCGTGGATTTCCTTCTTCGAGATCTCTCAAGAGAGATTTCCCGCCAAACCGGTAATTGAAGGGCTCTAAGAGAAAAGTGAATCCTATCCAGATGAGAGGGAAGAAATATTCAGGGATGAGAAGAGAAGACACAAAGCAAACGGCTCCCAGGAGAACGACAACAGAGTGGCCTCCTTCGGAGATCTGTGTCTTTTTAATTTTAGATTTTTTAAACAAACCCAAAGATTCCAACAATTCAGTTGTCTCGAATAACCCAGGAAGAACAGTCCCATAGGCAATTGCATACCCCAACCACCTCTCCACCGTGGAGTGAGGGAGGTTGATATAATACCAGTTCTTTAATGAGAGATTTGCCGCTTCAAAGATCAACCAGATGAAGATCGACCAGGGTATCATCACGAAGAATTCTCTGGTCCGATTGAGGATGAGAGAGCTTCCTTTTAAGCGATAGATGACAGCATCGATGATGAGGATATAAGACCACCAGGCAAACGAATAAAACCAGCTGTAGAACGGATCGACCTTTTTGAAGAGGAAGATTTCGGAGAGAAGGAGAAGAATGATTCCAAAAATCCCATGAATGGGGAAAGTTCTTTTCACAGGTTACTAATTTATCACATCCTTCCCATTTCAACAATATATGTGAAGAGATCGATTGAAACCATTCATTCTGCACAACCTCTCGATGGGTGCAGTAAGAATTTTTTTACATTCGCCATGGAATCTGCTATCTTATAGATGCAGACTTTCACAGGGCAAGAAGACACGTCTCCGATAGGGCTCGATTTTGACGCTGCGCAAGTAGTAAGGGGTGTCCTCTGATGTATCTCAACTTTTATGGCTTTCGGGAAAAGCCTTTTAACCTGACTCCTGATCCCCGTTTTGTCTTCCTGAGCAAGACCCATAAAGAAGCCTTCGCACACCTTCTGTACGGCATTAACAATCGTGCAGGATTCATTGCCTTGACAGGAGAGGTGGGGTCGGGGAAAACAACGGTCCTCCGTGCACTCCTCAGCCAGCTTGACGCAGACCATCACCGTACGGCTTTAATCTTCAATCCCTGTCTTTCGCCAGAGGTGCTTCTTCAAAACATCAACCGGGAATTCGGCATCCCGACGAACATCTCAAATAACCCAAGCTTCCTGGATTCTCTCAACGTGTTTCTTCTCCAGCAGAATGCCGAGGGACGCACCGTCGTCCTGGTCATCGATGAGGCGCAAAATTTAGAAGCAGCGGTGCTCGAGCAGATCCGGCTGATCTCGAACCTGGAGACAGATAGGGAGAAACTTATCCAGATTGTCCTGGCAGGACAACCCGAGTTCGTTCAGATGTTGAAGAAAAACGAGATGCGGCAACTCAGCCAGCGGATCAACGTGCGATATCATCTCCAGGCCATGGATTTTGACGACACTATCCATTACATCAACCACCGGCTCGGCGTGGCAGGAGGCAGGGGTGAGACCATCTTTACGAGGAGGGCGCTGCAACGAATTTACGGGTATTCACGGGGGCTTCCGAGACTTGTCAATGCGGCGTGCGACCGGGCGCTCCTCGCAGGCTACACAAGAGACACGACAAAGATTGATTCCTCGATTGCCACAGCAGGGATCAAAGATATGAGAAGGGGTACGGCATCTTATACTCGGAAACGACGTCTTATTCTGATCCCGACACTTGGCTTGCTTGCGGCCATCTTCGCGACGGGCATCTATTTTAAATGGTATGACTTGACGCACCGGTTCGATGCTTCCCAGCGCGTCAACGCGACAGAGGAACCGACGAATAAAGACCCGGTCATAACCAGGGATGAGCTTTCCCGAGCCATGGCTGTTGAGCTCGGGAAGACCACGGAAGCAGGAAGTGCCCGAAGGGCTTTTAATATTCTAGCCGGCCTCTGGAATGTTCCACCCTTCCCGGAAAGCCCCAATTCGAGCCGGGTCAGCGGATTGGAGCGGGAGGCTTTGGACCGGGAACTCCGTCTGTATAGATTTTCTGGAAACCTGGGTGCCTTACTTCGCATCAATTATCCGGCGGTGGTCGAGATGACCGTGCCCGGCATACGGGGAAGACGCTTCGTTTCGCTGGTAGGCATAGAGGATGAACGACTTCTTATCGATCCGCCGATAGTAGGGAGGAAATCCCTTTCGTTCAGGGAGCTTGAAAAGCATTGGTCCGGCCGCGGCTTCGTGCTTTGGAAAGACCCCTTGAATCTCTTAAGGACGATACCACCGGAGTCAAAGGGAGCCCACATCAAACAGCTTCAGGACCTTCTCAGAGAAGCAGGGGCCTATAGCAAACCTTTGACGGGCGTCTATGACGAGGAGACTCTTTTGGCCGTCAAGGGATTCCAGTCGTCAAGGGGAATCGAGCAGGACGGTATCGTTGGCGGTCAAACATTGATGCTCTTGTATGGATCAATCAATCGGTTTGGAGTTCCGAGGCTTAGCGTGGGTCCGAAATGAGCGTGATACTGGATGCCTTGAGAAAACTGGATCGCGAAAAGTCATCTCGCCGGAATGGGACAGCCCCTATCGCGGTGGAGATTCTCAAACCTGATCTGTCCCACCCCGGGAAAAAGATTCCGCCGGTTCTCGCCGCCGTTTTCCTGACGGCCATCGCTGCTGCCGCCATCACCTATGTCTTGGTGTCGGCGCCCGGGTTCCTGTCGAAATCATCACCGCCCGTACCCGTGAGTCTTCCTCCGTCGAGCCAGCAGGCCACACCCGCCCCTCTTTCCCGTGAACCGGTTAGCGACGCTCACGATGAAGTAAGCCGCGTGCCCCCGAAGATCGAGACCCCTGCCGGAAGCAAACCCACTGAGACCTCTTCCGGCGAGAAAAAGACAACGCCGAATGTCGTTTCAGAGGAGGCAAACGTCGCTCCAGGAAATACAAAGAAAACCGTTGAACATACTCCAACCGGATCTACCACGACTCCACCATCGCTTAAAATATCCGCCATCGTCTGGTATGAAGACCCCTCAAAGCGATTCGCCATGATTAACGGCACGATTGCCACCGAGGGATCCTTAATCGAAGGAGTGAAGGTCGTGGAGATCAATCCCACCGCTGTACGTTTCTTGCACAACGGCCAGCATTTTGAAATCCCGATATCCAAGTAAGAGGCCCTCCCCGCTCTCTTTCAAAGCGGATTTTCCTTATTCAAGTAACACAAAACCATAACGATTTTGGACATCGTCTTTCGTTTTAAGCACCTCACATGGCAGTCCTAAATTCCTTACGGTCTTATATACATCAATACCAAAGATCGAATCGCAGGGTCTTACCTTATCCGGGGTAGGGCAGGGATCGCCCTGTTTGATGGCACAAATCTCGCATAAATGACAGGCGCGAATTGCAAAGGCGAAGGTGTAACCATCCAGGAAGACGGCCCTTTCGATCTTGAGAACTGCCTTACTCAATTCTCTGGCATTGTGCGAGTGAACTATTAGAATATGATTATATCTTTTGACCATTTCAACTCTTTCTTGATAAGTCGTCCCTCTATTATCGCATCTTATATTTTCCGTATGGAAGTCTTCACAGCCCCATCGACATTTTAGGATTGCCCGAATGTCGAAAAAGATCTGCTTTGGTGAGATAATCACCGCATCGATCATATGGAGTTCTTTTGCAAATTGAATATACTTTTCCATTCTCTCCCTCTTTATGCTTTTGCAGGCTTCGATTGTGAATAGGAATCCATAGGCGGAATAATTTTATTGTCAAAACAGACCGAAGTCAATCAAAACTATTGGAAAGTATTAGAAAAGCCCCTCCCCGTGACGAGGGAGCTTTGAAGTTTACAGATACCCAGACGCACTCAAGATGTTTTAAGGGTTCCTAATAAATATACAGAGACGGGTTTAATTTACCGAAGGATAATCAAATGTGAAAAATGAAAGTGACTTATTCTTTCTTCCTGAGGAGAATTAATTTCTTTTTGGCCAATTCTTGATGAGCTGGATAATTTCTCTGACATAGGCGCATTCACATCTTGCAGGGCAGCGTTCGATATTATCCTTATGAAGACAGTATTCTGGACAATCTTCAGAATTTGTTAATCTCTCAGTGAAGATTGAGCCGTCATACAAATCCTTAAATTCACTTGCCCTAATGGTGAGTGTCGTCTGGCAGTTATGATTGAAAAGAAATAACCCGTCTCCCAGGGAGGGAAAATTCACCTGGTAACCGACAATATCAATCGCTGAATCCCCGACAAAGCCCTCTCGTGTTTTCCAAATTTGACCGCAAGATGAACATTTTTTAAATTCCTTGTCGGTAGCCAACGCAATCTCTCCTTATCATTCGCAACTTAGAACATCATATTAAATTCTCACAGGGGAAAAAAGATTCATGCCTCAATCGAGATAAATATAATGGTTATTTGTTTCCAAAGAGATGGGCTACACCCGTTATATGTTTAACTCCAATAATAGCATTGCGAAAGAGAAGGGGAGATAGAGATTTGATCTGACTGTAGCCCGTCTGCCGCAGCACTTCTCCAATACGTTTCTTTGTAAAACGGATCTTCAGAGGAGGACCTATTTCCATCTTCTTTTTCTTCCAGTCTACAATACACATCCTTCCCCCAGGCTTCAGGACCCTGTAAACTTCCTTCAAGAATTGCCTCCAATTCTACAACTCATGAGTCATGTTTGCAAGAAGGGCAAAGTCGAGACTTCCATCTTGGATAGGGAAACGGTTCTCCTCGGAACAGATGGGTTTCACTTTGTTAAGATTTTTTCTATGCTTTCGCAATTCTTTAATCATCGTAGGGGAGGTATCCAGTGCATACACTTTTTCCCTCTTGCCCACATATTTTGCAAGCGGAAGTGTAAAGAAACCTGTCCCGCGCCTGATGTCCGCAACGACTTCTCCTGGTTTCACTCCGGCCTCGGATAAGATTTTATCTGCGTTCTCAAACAGAAATCTTTTGGGGTCATCCAAGACGGACCTTTTTCTTGAGTCGGATTTATGCATAAAAAAATATAATAGCATCTTCTTTACGGGAGTAGAAATATTTTAGGTGGGCATTGAAAGAGGATAAAATGGAGAGTTTCCGGGCGAATATTATATTACCTTAGACTTTCTCAACGAAGGATATGTCTTTGGCCGGCGTTTGCTTATCTTCGCCCGAAGCTTCATTCTGAGGAATCTATTCGCAATCGATCCCATCTCCAGGGTCTTGAGAGGACGGGTGACGACCTCAACTTTATTCCCACGGATAGCTGCAAAAATAGATTCAAGATTCTTCTCTGCATAGATCAATGAATAGGTCGTTCCCAGCTGGGAGAGGAAATGAGCGTCCGAGTTTCCGATCAATGGGAATCCAAAGGATTGGCACACTTCTAAAGCCCTTTGATTGAAGTTGATCATGGGGGAATAAAAATGGCAATATTCGAGCGCGTCGAAAAGAGTCGGGTGCTTCAATAGGTATCCATTTAAAGAATAGGTCCCGGGGAAATAGGGGTGTGGAGCAACGATTAAAGTTTCCAGACGGCGCAGCTTTGAAAGGGAGAAAAAATCTGAGCATGTTTTGTGCGGCGGAGGGTTCAAAACCAGGACGTGACGTCTCCGAATTGTCATCTCTATACCAGGGATGAGGAGAATCCCCCTTTCCTGGGCGTAGGATGAAAGGTCTTGATTGAAGGTCATCTGGTTATGGTTGGTGATAGAAATCACGTCGAAATCGTCATCGGCAGCTTTTGAGATAAGCTCTTTAGCCGTGTATCGTACGCGGTCAAGAGGGTCTTCGGCTGTGTGAAGGTGTAGGTCAGCCTTAAGCGGTCTCGATCTTTTTACCTTGATAATAGATTCTTTCACCATCTTTTCATCCCACCCGGAATATTTCGAGTATCAATATTTATAAGACTTCATCAGCACCCTGTCAAATTCGTGGAAAGGTGATTGAGAAGAATGGCCTTATAAGATGACCAACAATACGCAAGGCTTAAGGAAGGCAAATTCATTGGAGTTGGTCAGTAAGCCATCGGCATAACAAATCCATCATCTACCCCTTTGGGTCCGGATACTTCAAGATACGCTATGTCTTTCCCTTTCAAATCTTCTGCAATATGATTCATACAACATTTTCCGCATAGCGAGACGAGCTTTGGATTTCTTGGTAAAAGTGTTTCGGAAAAACCCTTCCTTAAGACATTTCCGAAATTATGGGCTGTAAGACCTTTTGATCCGACCCATAGGAAATTTGCCTTCTGACCACAGTCACGGCACACGGTGTCCATCCTCAATAAATAGGCTCTTGCATCGTCATCCATCTTTGATTCCTTGAAAGAATCACCCCATTCCTTGTTAGTGTGAAAAACATAGCACGGCGGCCCGGGAGCAGGCTGTATGACTACTGCCCGCCCAGAAAAAGTGGTATAGTCATTTTTAAGCTGTGAGACTAAACATTTCATGCACATAGATTTTATGTTCTTAATTTCTTCTTCCGCATTTTCGGAATAACCATATTTTGATTCAGCACCGCATACTGAACATCGTTTGACAGTGGGCAACTTCTTTTTTCGGAAGAAAAAAGAGTGGATGATCCATGCAAAAACAATACAACCCAGGACAATAAGGAAGAACTCCATAGCTTTCCCGTTATCTTTTGCAGCTATTTTGCACTTTGCTTCGCCTCGTGGAGCATGAAAAGAGCGTCTTTAACGGATTCAGATTCTTTAACGCGGTGGAGTATCGTGGTACTAAGCAGTAAGGTCCCCACCCCGATGGCTCCGTGAGTCATATACCGGTACTCTCCCGGATCGGGAGCTTTATCTGTGACGGAAAAGTAATAACCACTATGGTCGACGCCCTGTATGTCTAGGCCGCAAGAAGATTCCCTGTTCCAAGAAAAATTCCAACCAGAGTCGTAACAACAACCCATTCAATCCCTT
>JBAVGF010000099.1:0-4393 GCA_049684675.1 Thermodesulfobacteriota bacterium
CTGTTTTAGGATCGCGGGCATGGACGTGGCAGACGGCTGCCCCGGCTTCATACGCCCGGACCGCTTCATCGGCAATTTCTTTAGGTGTTATGGGAAGATAGGGTGACATGGTTGGCGTGTGAATGCTTCCCGTAATGGCTGCAGTAATGATGACTTTATCCTTCATGCGGTTTAGCTCCTTTCATTCTGACATTGATTTTCAGTCCCCGAGTCCGGATCCATCGGAGATCTAAAGTGCGCAGATCAACCTTTTATTTTTTGGGGTTCAAAAAGTCAGGCTTGAGAAACTCGGGATTTGGATAGACATAAAATCCCTTCCCGCTCTTCACACCCAATTCACCTTTCTTTATCTTCTGCATCAATGCCTCGGGAGGCTTATCTTTGGGGTCCTTCGAATCGTTGTAATAGACCATTTCGATGTTATAGACGGTATCGAGACCCACTTCATCCATGATGCCGAAAGGTCCTCTCTTCATTTTTGTAAAGATACACCAGGCGCGATCAATGTCCCGGAAATCGACAAAATCATTTCCCCACATGTAGAGAGCTTGCTTTTTAATTGCTCTCCAGACGCTGTTGAAGCAGAAACCTAATATCTCTTTCTTCACTCTCAGTGGAATACAACCCAGTGAACGAATCCATTCTTCACCTTGTTGCATGACCTCGGGAAGGGTCTTTGTTCCCGGCATGAGATCTGTCATGTTCGCTCCTCCCAGGGGTTGATAAAAATGTGTGTTCATGCAGCGCTCCGGCCTGCCACTGCTTTCTTCCATTCTGGATACTGGGATAGATGAGCTATTTGAGGCAAAGATCGCCTTAGCCGGTGCATTTTCCCCGAGTTGCTTGAAGACTTTGCGTTTCACTTCCAGGTCCTCCGTGATCGCCTCCACGACCAGATCCACCTCTTTAAGTGCATCGCCCAGGTCAGTCGTAAAGGCGATGGCCGCCTTACATTTCTCCCAATGTTCCCATGGAATAAAAGGATTGATTCCTTTTGCCTTGAAGTCTGCGAAAAGCTTCTTGTAGGTGTCGTCAAAGGCGCCAGCGATGGTGTCGTAGACGCTGACTTTATAACCCGCGTAGGCACACAGCATGGAAATCTGCGTACCCAAGAGGCCGGTGCCAATCACAGCTACTTTCTTAATCTTCTGGGTCATGGATGTCTCCTTCCTGATTGATCTCGAAGAAAGGGATGGGAGGCCGGGAGCCAGCCATCCCTTTCGGAATCTGTCTCTATTTACTTCTGATCACTTACCGCCGGTACACCTGGGATTCCCTGTCTCCTTAAGGGGAACGGCCACTTTATCCAACGGGATCATGATTGGATTATCTGCGAAGGGAAAGGGAAAGATCTTCGACTTGGCCTGTATTTCGCCAACCGGCCCGGGCATCATAATTTGATGGTCGCAGGCTCGCATGATCTGCTTCCCGACTAAACTATTGTACTCCATCCCCTCCCAGGCCTTGATGACTGCTTCTGCATCAAAAGACTTGGCTTTCTTGATCGCCTCGAAGAGAAACATCGCGCCATTGTAAGAATACCCAAGATTCGCGCATGGATAAGGGTGGTTTGTATCTTTAAACTTCTTATGCCATCGTTCCAGGAACGCTTTGTTTTGAGGAGTATTGATCGTCGGCAGGTACGTGCTGTTCACAAAAGTTCCTACCGCTGCCTGGCCAATTTGTGGGAGCTGCACGTCGTCATCCAGGAAGTAAGTCGCGTACCGGACCGGAAGCTTGATCCCCATCTGAGCCCCCTGTATAATTAGATTCGACAGGTCTGCACCATAGTTTCCGGTGAAAATGATCTCCGCTCCACTGGCCAGGATTTTAGAAATGTAAGAGCCAAAATCCTTCTGGCCGAATGGAGTATAATCTTCTCCCACGATTTTAACGCCCGGAATCTCCTTAGTGATCACCTTTTTAAAATCATCAGCCACAGCATGACCAAAGGCATAATCCTGGTTCATGAGGTAAAATTTTCGCCAGGGCTTGGTCTTGAAGAATTCTGTGTAAGCACGAGCACGGTTGCCGGTGGTGAAACAGGTTCGGAAAGTATACTTATTAAAATTCTTACCGGTGAGGAAATCCGATTCTGCTCCAAGCGTTGTGTAGATCACTTTGTTCTTCTCGGCCACATCCATCAACGCCTGGGCCACAGCCGTGGAGGTAAGATGAAAGATAAATTGCGCCTTATCCTCCATAATCGCCCTGATAGCCTTTCGCGTGGCCACATCCGGTTTCATCTGACTATCCTCAAGTATGAGCTTAATCTGCTTCCCAAGAAGACCCCCCGCTGCATTGGTCTCATCAACGGCAAATTGCAATCCCCAGACCGTGCGGTCCCCAATGTCTTTCATGGTACCGGAGAGTGGGTCTATGACAACGATGTTTATCGTATCGGCAGCCAAAGCCTGACCCGTGATAAAAATCATAACCAAGAAAATGAGACCTATCAAACCTTTCCATTTTAGAAACTCCATTTTCTCCTCTCCTTTCGTTTTCATCCTGGAAATAGGTTGTTTGTAGCCTTCCCTAAAAAGCGAACCCCCAAAAATTAAGTTTTCTCCCTGTTCACCGTTTTTCATTCTGAAACAGCTCTTATTCTAAAACCCTCGACTCCACCTCCTCTCTTTATTTTAGGCATCGACCTCCAGGTTTTACGGCTCAGACTTCCAAATATTTCTCCCGTATTTCGTGTGCCTCCTTAAGTTCCCCAGGGGTCCCCTGAAAAACAATTTTTCCCTTGGAAATGACATAGATCCTTTCAGCAAGACGCAAGGCCACTCGCATGTTCTGTTCCACCAAAAGGATCGGTATGCCTTGCTGGTGAATATCCCTGATGACCTGCTCCACGGTCTCCACGATCAGCGGAGCAAGACCCTCGGTGGGCTCATCAATCAAGAGAACCTCGGGGTTTCCCATGAGGGTCCTGGCAATGGTCAGCATTTGCTGTTCCCCACCCGATAAGTGACCTCCTTTCTGCTTGTCCCTGGCCTGCAAGGCCGGAAAGTATTTGTAGACCTTTTCGACTGTCCACCCGTCCCCTTCGCCTTTTTGACCCGGTTTAATGCCCATGAGCAAATTCTCTCGCACCGTCAAGGGCGGAAATATCCTTCGCTCCTCTGGAACGTATCCCACCCCCAGTTTGGCGATGGTATACGAGGCCATTCCCGCAATGTTTCGCCCCTTGAAGACCACTTCACCGGATCGAGGTGCGACCAGCCCGATGATTGATTTCAGAGTCGTACTTTTCCCTACACCGTTTCGCCCCAGGAGACAGACAATTTCCCCATGGTCAACCTTCAGTGAAACACCTTGTAGGATGTGGCTTTCCTCGTAATATGTATTAAGCTCTTTGAGCTCCAGTAACATATCCTACTTCCTTTCCTCGCCCAGGTAGGCATCTTTCACCTTCTGGTCATTTCGAATCTCACCGGGAAGCCCACAGGCTAATACTTTGCCGTAATAGAGAACCGAAATGCGGTCGGCAATGCTGAAAACCACCTCCATGTCATGTTCAACGATGATTAACGTCTTTCCTTCCGTGACCCGCTGGATCAGTTTCACCGCTTCCCGGGTCTCCTCCGAGGACATACCGGCTGTGGGCTCGTCCAGAAGGATGATCTCTGGATCGGTGGCGATCGCCAGGCCAATCTCCAGGGCCCGCTGCTGCCCGTAGGAGAGCTCACCCGCAATATTATCCTTCCGTTCCAGAAGGCCGATCTCGCACAGCACTTGCTCCGTTTGTCTACTGATCTCATCCATCTTGGAAAGACGGGAAAACACATTATAGCGAACTCTGTTCTTGGAGAGAATGGCATTTCGCACATTCTCGAAGACGGTCATGGTCCTGAAAATATTGGTAATCTGGAAAGAGCGAGCCATCCCCATACGGGCAAGTTTGAAAGGATTTGCTCCGGTAATGGCCTCGCCTTTCAAAAATATTCTTCCTTTACTGGGACGATATTTTCCGGTGATCAGGTTAAAAAGCGTGCTTTTGCCAGCCCCGTTCGGGCCGATGATCGCATGACGCTCCCCCTCACGAACCCCCAGATTAATATCAAACAGGACTTGCAGGCCTTCAAAGTCCTTATAGATTCCTTTTAGCTCCAAAATGTCCCTTGGTCTTTCAGCCAATTCGGCCATCTCGAATTTACCTACTTTCTCTTCTTGGCGATTCCCAGGATGCCTTGGGGCGCAACGAGAACCAGAATGACGACAACGATACCAAAGATTAGTTCCCACCGATCCGTGTAGTGGCTCAGATATTCGGAAAGATAAACATAAATTCCCGATCCAAGTAAAGGACCCCAGAAATGTCCAACTCCTCCGATGAAGGCCATGAAGATGACATGGGTGGACATCACCAGATCAATGCTGCTGGCGCCAA
>JBAVGF010000100.1:0-4506 GCA_049684675.1 Thermodesulfobacteriota bacterium
CCCACTTTGGAAAAAATGAAGCTCACGTCATCGTCCTTTACTTGACACACATTTTCCCGAAACAGGCAGAGCCCACATCCTCGGCAGGGACCGATTTTATAATCCGTGAGCCGAAGGATTTCTACCTGCGCGCCCTCCGATTCAGCCCCCATCAAGGCTTGTTTCAAGAGAATTTCGGTGTTCCCGTTCTTCCGATAACTTCCGTTCAAAGCCAAAACCTTCATGACAAATAATCTCCTTTCTACTCTTAAGAGTGTAGCGTAGCAAATCTAACACTTCTTTACAGTGATTCCAGATAAAGGTCACTGGATTCCCCCGTATCAAGTACGGGGCAGGCTAAGCCAGGCCCGCAATGATCAATAAAGGAAAGGGACTTATGATTGACTCCGGTAGCGATTTGATCCGTCTATTTCATATTTTGCCTGTCGGGCTCTGTTCGTATCCAGGAAGACCCCCTTTTGGTCACTCCGTTTCTCTGTTCCGATGACGATTACCGGAAGACCGGCGGCAGGAGCTGGAGATAGTCCTTACCGGTTATGGCGCTGGCACAAATGAACCCGGAGTGGGTAGCACCCTCGATGCCTCCTTCGTTGAGACGCTTCCCGTAAGTATCACCGGCAAAAAACAGTCCTTCGATGGTAGGGCATTTCACATCCACCCATTCATCCTCCGGGTGTCGCCACAGGATGCAGGTATCTCCAACGGTAAAGAACATGAACTCCAGCGATTGTCTCCAGCCCGGGAATACTGTATCCGCAAACTCCAGTATCCTGTCAATCACCCTGTCCACTTTCTTCTTATCATGTGCCTCAGTATCCAGGATACTGCTGGCCATACCCAACAGGTGCTTGCCTTCTGGGGCCGTTGTGGGTGCAATAGAAGACATAGCTACTATGTCGAGCGGAACGTTACCCCTGAATCCTCCTTCGCTTTCGGGAATTAACATGGAGGTATGGTAGAAAGTTCTGGGGTCCACCCTGAGTTCACAAAAAGCATTTACCGGTTTGCTCATGCCGAATTGGCCGGCAACCATGGAAGTATGTATTACCTTCTTAGTTAATCTGACGAAATCCGCCGGTAATACACTCTCAGGCAGGATTTTTAGCAATGCCTTTGGCGGGGCAGTACAGACGACCAACGGGGATTTTATTTCCATGGTTTTTCCTTCAATCTCAGCTGCGACACCGGCCGCTCTTCCATTCTGAATGATCACCTCTTTGACCTGGGCATTCGTAACGATCTCCCCTTCAGCGTCTTTAAGAGCGGTAGCAAAACCCTCCGTAATAAAACGGTGTCCGGGTGCTCCGGCGAAAGCCCAGGAGCCATTCGTTATGTGCACCCGAGTCTCCTGGACTTGTAGAAATACCTTCAGGTTCTCTCCGGCTGCGTTGAGTGCCGGGTCGTTGATGATCGTCTGGAACGTCCCCATGGCATAGTGGAACTCTTGTGCCAGTTCACTATGAGTGATCCCTTCCACCCAATCTTTCAAGGTCACATGGTCGAGTTTTTCAGCTTCAGCAATCGTACGTACCTGGAGTTTGTGCTTGTGGACCTTCACCATCTCGGCGTAATCTTCATCGCTCATCCAACCGTACTTCGCTCTCCTGCCCACGACATGGGGCTTCCAGTCGTGGTCATACCAGACAAAGCCTGCATTGGGATAGAAGATCGAAGCCTTGTTAAACAGTGCGAGGGCATGGCTCACACGTCCTCGGTTGGTGTACCAGGCACCTCTGCCACCCGCTTCGAGGACGTATCCATTAAGCATCTTCTTCTTTATCAGCGTGGGGAGATCAGGCTCAGTCCTATCACTCACCCAGGAGTGAGCAGATCGGGCAAGCGTTTTACGGAACTCGTCGGCATCTGTGATACCTTCTCCGCGGAACGAGGTAGCACGTCCACCGATCTGCGATGAAGCCTCAAGGATGAGAACCTTCTTGTGTTCCATATTGGATAGGATGGCACCGACAACCGACCCGGCGATACCGCAGCCCACGACGATAGCATCGTAGCTATCCGAAATTTTTGAAGACATATTTCCTCTAATTTTTTTGTACGACCTTCTGGCCCAATCCGATTTACCTATTACTGTTTTAGGAATACCTCTGGGAATACGGAAAAATGAATGCCGAGACGTGGGACTTCCTTTTCAAGGCCGTCTGCCCTTCGTTTAGAATACTCTTTCACGAATGTAACTACAATAAGAACTCGGTTTTGGTTGGGTTGAATATACGAAAAAAGGAATTATCTGTCAAGCAACGAGACCACAAATGTGTGAATGAAGTCAGAAAGGTTCCCTGGAAAGGGAAAAGATTCTATCGGCCCATAGAGGCAAAGGAGGCCTCAATGGCGGGTGACGTTCCTATCATGAAGGTGTCGTTTCGTTCATATGCCGAGGTATGCCTTTTTTACCTTTTCATCCTGGAGCAAAGTGGAGGCTGATCCGCTCAGGACAATCCTTCCGGTTTCCATGATATAACCCCGGCCGGCAGTGGTCAGGCTGATGGAGGCATTTTGCTCGACCAGCAGAATCGTAGTACCCCTTCTGTTGATCTCACGAATCACTTCAAAAATACGCTCCACCACCAGAGGAGCAATTCCCAGCGAAGGTTCGTCGAGCATGAGGAGCTTGGGATTAGACATGAGACTGCGGCCGATCACGAGCATCTGTTGTTCGCCGCCGCTCAGCGTTCCCGCCATCTGATTCTTTCGCTCGTTCAAGATGGGAAAAAGCTCGAAAACTTCTACCATGTTTTTTTGGATCCTGGGATAATCCCGGCCGTGCACCCAGGCCCCTAGCAGGAGATTTTTTAGGACGCTCATCTGAGGGAATATTTTTTTGTCCTCCGGGCAGAGGGTAACTCCTTCTCGAACAATCTGGTGGGCAGGCATCTGGTCGATCCGGCGCCCGGCGAATTCAACGACCCCCTTGCGAGGCTTGACCAACCCGGCAATATTTTTCAGCAAGGTGCTCTTGCCCGCCCCGTTGGCCCCCAAGACGCAAATGAGTTCCTTTTCTTCGACGGACAGCGAGACGCCGTGCAGGGTCTGGGACCGACCGTAAAAGCTTTCAACTTGATCGACGCGTAGCAGCATACTTCTCCCCGAGATAAGACTCGATCACCTGCTCGTTCCGGCATACCTCCGCCGGGGTTCCCTCGGTGACTTTCTTCCCGTAATTCAAGGCCAGGATGCGGTCGGAGATGTTCATGACCACACTCATCTTATGTTCAATCAGACAAATGGTCACCCCGGAGTCACGGATACGAGTGATGAGGTCGATGAGTACACCCACTTCCTCCATGTTCACGCCTCCGGCCGGTTCGTCGAGGAGAAGCAATTCGGGGTTAGAGGCCAAGGCCAACCCGATCGACAGCTGCTTCTGGCTCCTCTGGGAAAGGAGGCCCGCCTGAATTTCTTTCTCCCGGCTGAGACCGATGAATTCGGCGAGCTGGTGAGCCCGCTTCATGGTCGTTTTTTCCGCGAGCTTCTTCTGGCGCCCTCCCAATAAGGCCTGGAGAACACCCATCCTCCGCGTCGTCGTCTGTCCAATCATGAGGTTTTCGAGCACGGTAATTCTTTCAAAAAGGGTGGTCAGCTGAAAGGTGCGGGAAATGGATCTTCTGGCGACCTGGAAGGGCTTAAGGCCAGAGATTTTTTCACCTTTAAAAAAGATCTCCCCACGGGTGGGCGGGAGAAAGGCAGTGATCAGGTTGAACAGGGTTGTCTTCCCGGCGCCGTTCGGACCGATCACGCTGAAGATATTCCCCTTCCGGATGGTAAAACTCACCCCGCCGATGGCCTCCAGACCCCCGAAGTTTTTGGTCAGGTCTCTGGCTTCGAGCAGAAGATCGTTCATTTCGCATCTCCCCTCCGGCCGTAATGCAGGGCCAATGCCCGCAGGCCGCCGGCGATACCCTGGGGAAGAAACCCCATGATCAAAATCAGCAGCACGCCGTAGACGACTAAGCGCAGGCCGCCGAGGAAATGCAAAGTTTCTGTCAGAATGGGCAAAAGGACGCCGCCGATAAACGGACCGGCCATGGTACCCACCCCACCGATCATCACGTTCAGCAGCATTTCAAAGCTCCCGAGGAAGTGGGCCTGCTCGGCCATCAGACTACCCATGTACGCGGCGTAGAGTCCACCGGCCAGTCCGGCGATGAGCGTGCTGATGCTCAAAAAGACAACCTTGTCCCACATCGTGTTGATCCCCACGGACTGGGCCAGGTTCTCATTGCCCCTTATGGCGATCAGCCGTTTTCCTACGAGAGAACGAACGAAGCGGGAGATGGCCAGCATGGTGAGAAAGACAAAGAAAAGAACCAGGTAGTAACAGGGTAGAGTCGAATCAAAAGAAACCTTCCCTATGAATGGAAAAGGAATCGGGGTGGGCCTTGGGATGCCAAAGAGACCTCTTGCGCCCCCCGTCAGCTCATCCCACCGGGCAATGACGTAGTAGAGAGATATACCCAGGCACATGGTGGAGATGGGAAAGTAGTGGCC
>JBAVGF010000101.1:0-49895 GCA_049684675.1 Thermodesulfobacteriota bacterium
TCTCTCCGCAGGAAATGCATCTCCATCCAAAAAAATCTTCAACCGGACTGTAAAACTTCTCATAAGCCATAAGACCACCACATCGATTGCATTTCATGGTATCCTCCTTACGTCTTCATCTCTTCGACGATTTTAACCTCCGATAAAGTTCCTGTTGTTTCGGGCTGATCTTTATTTTCTTTGGTTTCTCTTCTCTGTGCCATGACTTTACTCCTCTCAAATCACTTCGGAATTAAGATAATCATGGACTGAAAATATATCAACCAACATTCATGATTGGAATTACAAATAAACATAATCAGGCATTATATCAATAAGTTAGAATGGAGATTACTTAGATGTTTAGAGGAGATATGGTGATTGCTCCAAGAAGAGGACACACACCAGAGACTGATGCCAGAGGGAGCTTTCTTATTAATCCAATGGGTTGCACTTTCCCGGGCACCGCTTCAGAGAGTCTTACTTGAAAGATCTGCGTGAGTTTACCCTGCTATGCGAATAAGCTCCTGTGCCACTGCTTGAGGCTTGGTAAATAGTGTCTCATGGCCTCCTGGGATCTCAATGAGATCAAATTTTCCCAAGCTTTGGGCCATGCCGAGGAAGGCCCCCGCCGGGAGCGAGGCATCATCCTTACAAAAAAGAACCGTTCGAGGAATGGTTAGTCTGTTAAAGGCAGCTGCGCTGACCTTAGTGGTAAAAAGGGCTAACGGTTGCGGAGTCAAGCGCTTAATGAGAGCATCCCTTAGCTCTTTTGTATCTCCGGCCATCAGAACATTGCGGACAAAATCTTCATTTACCGGAACGCTGTTATCAGGCGAAGCCTTAGCCGCCTCGATCATGGGTTTGGCTACTTCGGGTGGAACCACATCGAATTGCGCCATTCCATCTGGAAGAATGAATGCATTGTGAAAGACAAGTCGCTCGATCTTATCCGACACCTTCGGCGCTGCTGACTGAAGAAGAAACCCGGCACTTGAGTGACCGACTAAGATAACGGGTTTGGGTTGCTTCTTTAAGACCTCGATAATCTTTTCGACATAGGAGTTGAATGTCACTTTGGATCGGTCATCTCCAGGAGAGTGTCCCGGCATGGTGGGAGCTTCGGCGGCATGTCCGGCCTTTTCCAATATTCGAATTACACCTTCCCAGCACCAACCCCCATGCCATGCACCATGAATAAGAACAAAACGTTTCATAATCATGCCTCCTTCGCACCAAGTATCTCTGCTCTCCGCATCTGATAGGATGAGCTTTTACTGATAAGAAATTCGTATATCAGAAATTTATAAATTGATCAAGAGAAGGAAAAGAAATGTGTGGGAGGAAGGGAGGTCGGGGAGCGAAAATCGGACTCTTTCATGATAAAAAATCCCTTCGTGTAATATATAGAAAATGCCTCCCTCTGCCCCCGTGGTTCCTGCCCTTCTTGAGATCCCTTTTTATCATCTTGATACCTTGACAATATCAATTTCGATGTCTAGATTTATATTCAAAGATGAAAATAAACGGCTTCCAATAATTGTGGACGGGTAAAGTGGCTTTCAGAAAGCTGTTTTTTTGTAACGGGTTTCTTTGACGATGGCCTCTTCATATTTTACGATAAATACGTTGTTCCATCATACCATTATGAAGAATTTATCAACAACCCTGAAGAGAACGTTTCTAGTTTTGGGAATAATGGGTGTAGCCATCTTGGTATACACACCTGCCGGTGCCGGCGAATACGGGACAACCTTTGCTCTCAGCGAAAGTGATTTCTACCTCCACAGCGACCTGAGCGACAGTCATTCCGGGAACGTCTCTTCCGGCCATAGACTAATAATTTCCCTTACTCCATCAGTCTCTCTTGATTTCAGATTAAGCTCCGTTGACACAGGTCAGGCTCCAACCGGAGAAAACCAGTCGAGTGTTCCACCGATCCCGATCCCCAAGGCGCCTGGGTCTGACCTACGCTACAGCAGGTTTGGAGTGGGTCTCAATTTTAGGTTCTGATCCGCATTTTTCTTTTCCAAGTTCGCTCCTTCCTACTGCATTACACACCATTTTCTCGCTTTAAATCGAGATTTCCGATGGAGCAACTCGTCATGAGTTGACAACGTTGAAGTCATAGTTGCCAACCCCTTGAACCAATAGATATCGAGCGGTATCGGCACCGGCATTTGCTACTTGATGAACTCTGCCTTTCATAACTTCACAGCGTCGGCCTGGAGAAAGAACTAATTCTTCATCTGGCTCTTTCAGCCGTACTGTTATATTCCCGGTGAGGCAAAACATGTTGTCCGTGATTTCAGTATGGTAATGCCAGTCAGCGACCTCATGTGACCTAAGTTCAATGATCCTGACGCTGACATCTTTTGTTTTGATGATCACCTGTTCGATGGATGACACATTATTTCCTTTCAAACCCATACTCCCCGACTTTCATCTTTCTGTGCTCATCTATGCCATTATTGATTACGATTTAAAATCTACGCTTTTTAAAAAAGCCTGTCAAACATTGATTACAGCAAGAAACATTGGATCTTTACCCCCTTGTTTGCCTAAGAGATAGGCAGGCAGACCTGCCACGGGATTAATCTTCATCATCCAATGTTACTCGCCTGTGATCTATAAACGAAGTATAAACGGGGTTGCCCTGTGTCTGAACGGACTGGATGGACCGTTGGAACTGCTTGTAATGATTACAGGAATCCTTAAAAAGACATTCCTGGGTAGTGCCCGGGGTAGGGCCATTAGCCTCACGTCATTTACGGCAAGACAGTTCCAGGAAAGGATCAAAGTGAAAGACAGACTTGTATCAAAAGCTTTAAACCGAACCAAGATCATGCTGATCGGAGATGAGAGAGAAATGGGACGGCTCTTAGCCTAATCAAAAGTCCCGAAGCGGATCCGAACGATCAGAAAGTGCAATATTGTATTTTTCTCTTGTCAAAGTCAAAAAATTCTTCAACATTTAATCCCAAATCCCCCGCGGATGTTAAATGACCGAAATGGACCTTACCGATTACCTGTAATTCATCGCAAGTATGTAATCGCCTGAACGTTTTTGATGAAGGGATGATTCTTTTCAAAGAATACTTTGTACTCTTCAAGAGAATTGAACGGACCATGAACCCCAACAATCGTTTTATAAGGTGTCCCGAAATCCAGGATGAAAACCTTCCCTTCTCTCATGAAGGAACAGACGTAATGGTTTGCTCCACGTCCAACTAAAAGAACCACTATCTTAGCTTTATAGGACGCATCGATCCTGTTGAGAGTCTCCTTGGCAAAGATCGCGGCATCAATGTAGATTCCGGATTTCAGCTTAAAAGTTTCCTCTGGAGTTCTCGGGGGAGGTAAAGTTCCTTCAAATCTCTTAAATCTCTCCGTGTCGAGAGAAAAATCCTTTTCCATCCATGTCTCCACATCTTTGTAGGATTTCCAACGCGAGACCGTTTCATCATAGGATCTTACGAAGATAATCCCGCAGGCAAAGAGAAAGAGAAGCAAAATGGATAAACATGTTATTTTGAATCTTATCATTTTTGTCCGATCTGCTTGAGAATCCATCGTGTGTCTCCCGATCTCCCAAAGATTGATCCCCCGTAAGTTCTACGGATTAGGTTCGTAAGAATAATAGAGCATCTTGTACTTTCTAACCGAAATTCAACCAAAGATCAATCGCCAGGATCTTCCTCTTTCTTTCGGAAGAGGGTTAACTGGGAAGAGAGACTGGGGAAAAGATTGCTTTTTTGCCTTAGAACGATTAAATTGGAAAATCTCTATCAAGCCTTTGGGAGGAGAACATGTCGTCTCATGAGAATTTAATTAAAATCTTTCAGTATGCCCTCCAGCAGGAGGAAACGGGGAAATCTTTCTTCCGAGATTCCCTCCAGAGGATGGGGATGGGAGCAGCCATCAGTGCCTTCAAGCGGTTGATCCAAGAAGAAGAGCATCACATTTTACTCATCAAAAGAATCCTGGGGGATCTAAATCATGGGAATCCGGTCGAACTCTCCACCGAGAACGGATTGATTTTAAAACCCACCAATTATTTTGATGAGCGATCCAAATCAGAGTTCCTCCAACAATGCCTGGAGGGATCGATGGTGCCGGAGGTGACGATTTTCAATACAGCCTGGTTGATCGAGAAAGATCTGAGCGAATTCTATGAGAAGATGTCTAAAGAAACGGAAGGAAAACCCAGAGAAGCGCTCCAAATGCTCTCCTCCTGGGAAAAGCAGCATGAGCGGTTTTTTCGGGAGTTTCGCGACAAATTCTCTGAAACCTATTCTAAAATGCCCTGGGGAGGGTAATTCTCTGGACAACCCATTGTCAGAGCGCTTTAGGGGCCCTCTGATAACCCCCAGTTGGTCAGTCCTGCGTAGCCAGGAATCTGAAGGTGTCTCAAGAGCTTATGGATTTCTGCTTTCGCAGGAATGACATGTTTAAAGGGGAGAGGGCAAAAGTAGCCAAGGATGATCTCAAATGATTCGTAGACTGACGACAGACGGTCATCTCTTGTTTATCACACGCATCGCCCGTATGTTTGGCTATGGATTCCTCTCCGTTGTGCTGGTGCTTTATCTGACTCAGGCCGGTTTGAGTGAGACGCAGATCGGCCTCTTGCTGACCTTGACCTTGATTGGCGACACAATCATCTCCTTATGGATTACCACCCATGCTGATCGCATTGGCAGGCGGCGAATGCTTATCGCGGGGGCCTTCCTCATGGTCTTCGCCGGTGTTCTATTCGCCTTGACACGCAATTTTATTTTCCTTTTGATTGCGGCCACCATTGGGGTCATCAGCCCGAGTGGCTATGAAGTCGGCCCCTTCCTGTCCATTGAGCAATCGGCGTTGTCACAGATTCTCCCCGACGAAAAACGGACCCATGTCTTTGCTTGGTACAACCTTGTGGGTTCGTTTGCGACTGCACTGGGCGCGCTGGGCGGGGGCGGTCTGGTCCAGGCCCTTCAGGACACTGGCGTGTCGCCGCTCGGAAGTTATCGTGTCATTGTGATCGGCTATGCAGTGATAGGAGCGATCCTGGGAGGGTTATTCACGCGCCTTTCTCCTGGCGTGGAAATTCAGGCAGGCGGTGACCCGCCTCAACCCATCACTGCCCTCAAAACTCGTTTGGGCCTGCATCGTTCACGGGGGGTGGTACTCAAGTTATCTGCTTTGTTCTCCATCGATGCCTTTGCGGGTGGTTTTGTCTTACAAAGTATCCTGGCCTATTGGTTCCATCTACGATTTAACGTGCAGCCCGCCATCCTGGGGAGCATTTTTTTCGGGGCAAATATTCTTGCAGGTCTCTCAGCACTGAGCGCGGCATGGGTGGCCTCGAAGATCGGTTTAATTAGAACCATGGTATTCACGCATATCCCATCCAATATCCTATTGATACTGGTGCCGTTCATGCCGACCCTGCCGCTGGCCATTGCTGTCTTGCTGCTGCGTTTTAGCATCTCGCAGATGGATGTGCCAACCCGCCAGTCTTACACCATGGCGGTGGTGGCACCGGATGAACGTTCTGCCGCCGCTGGCATCACCGGTATTGCCAGGACGACGGGCGCCTCGCTATCCCCCGTCTTCACCGGACCTTTGCTGGCGAATGCAGCCCTCATGAACGTGCCCTTCTTTTTGTCGGGTGGACTTAAGATTATTTACGACTTGTTGCTCTATCGCAGTTTCAAGGCAATCAAACCCCCTGAAGAAAAATGATACGGTTGACTCCAAATTTCTCAGTAACGGGTCCGGTTCTTTTTCCGGAAGGATGCGGGATTCGGCTTCAAAAAGACTTGCGTTGCCCCTAGGATCCGCACTTCCGCAAATTCAAGAAAAGGTGTATAGTGAATTTGTTTCAATGGAGGACGGAAATTACTCCAACCTCGACTAAACGATCCCTTTGTAAGTTATGCCAAGGCCATACCGAAATCGATGTCTGCCTTGAAATTTATAACGATGAAAAGGGTAAACATGGATTTACCCGTAGTCATGTATACAACGAGGCGAAGTGTGGGGTCCGTCGATGACGCAAAAGAACACTCATAAAATCCTTTCTATTCGCCCCCTGGCTTGGGTCGCGCGAATATCCCTCCGGGATCTCGTGGTGACCGTTGGTCCTCTGATTCTGGTCACCCTGGCCGCGATCGTGGCCGCCTACTGGCTCATGCGTCCCGCGCCGCCCAGCACGATCACGATCACCAGCGGCCCGGAAGGCAGCATCTTCCGCCTCACGGCCGAGAAGTACAGCAAGATCCTCGCGCGCAACGGCGTGAAGCTGAAGGTCCTGCCCTCCGAAGGGGCGCTGGACAATCTCAAGAAGTTGAACAACCCTTCGTATCGCGTCGATGTAGGTTTTGTCCAGGGCGGGTTGTCTGACGGAATCGAGGTAGACAAGCTGGTTTCGCTTGGGAGCGTGTTCCACGAGCCGCTCGCGCTCTTTTATCGCAGCGCTGCGCCCGTGAACTGGATTTCCGAACTGAGAAGGAGACGGCTTGCGATCGGGCATGAGGGCAGCGGAACACATGCGCTGGCATTGGTTGTACTCAAGGCGAACGGCATCGAGCCCGGCGGCGCGACGACGCTGCTGAATCTGGGCGGAGAAGACGCGGCGAAGGCGCTGATCGAGGCTAAAGTCGACGCCGCATTCCTGATGGGAGATTCAGCCGCGCCGGCGATGATGCGCAAGCTCTTGCGGACGCCTGGGATTCGGCTGCTCGACTTTACGCAGGCGGACGCCTATGCGCGCCGCTTTCCATATCTGAAAAAAATTGACCTTCCCATGGGGGCGTTTGATTTCGGAAAGAATGTTCCTCCTCAGGATATCCACCTGATTGGCCCTACCGTCGAACTGATTGCGCGTGAAGATTTGCACCCCGCGCTGTCCGATTTGTTAATCGAAGCAGCACGCGAAGTGCACGGCCGCGCCGGCCTCCTGCAGCACGCAGGCGAGTTTCCCGCGCCGCTAGAGCATGAATTTAGAATCAGCAGCGACGCGACACGTTACTACAACTCGGGCAAGAGCTTCCTCTACCGGAACCTGCCGTTTTGGCTGGCAAGTCTGGTCGACCGCTTGCTGGTGGTATTTGTGCCGATCGTTGTGCTGCTGATCCCCGGCTTGAAGCTGGTGCCATCCCTCTATCGGTGGCGTATCCGGTCGCGCATCTATCGGTGGTACGGTATGTTGATAGCGCTCGAACGCAGCATCCTTGCGCACCAGGCGCCCGGGGAGCGGGAAGAGATGCTCACGCGGCTCGACGACATCGAGACCGAGGTCAACAAAATGAAGATGCCGCTGGCCTACGCCGACCAGTTTTACGTGCTCCGCGATCACATCAGGTTTGTGCACGATAGGTATAAGAATAAGGCGGACTGCGCTTGAACCCTACCGCCAAACGATGGCACCTGCCGAGCAGAAGATCACCTTCTATCGGAGCGTTTGAGCTTCTGACCTGTCCGAAGCGTCAGGGCAAGATCAGGATACTTGCCTTCATCGAAGGAGAGGCTGTCGCCCAGCCGATACTGGAATACCCGGGCCTCTGAGATATTCAGGCTCGTCCGGTGCAGCACGGCAGGCCGCCGCCTGCGGGCAAGCTGGGTATGGGTAAGATGGGTTGAGACCGTACCGAATACAAATGGTTCGGGCTATCCTGAGGAGGTTTGATGAATTTTCCACCAGGTCTCAAAGAGTCTATCTGACAGGCCCCTGGCAAAAGAGCGACCCCGGGTCCCGTCTTCCAATTGTTCTATCCATTCTACCGGAAGACCCTTCTCTCCCGCATGGGCGCCGACGATGGCCCCAACCATCCCTGCAATCGTATCGGTGTCGCCTCCGAGGGAAATGGCTGATCGAATGGCATCACAAAAATCCGGACTATAAGTAATCGCAATATAGCAGGCGCTGGGAACAGAGAGATGAGCTTCCACCCCGTTTCCAAGAAATTGGGCAACCTCACGGGCCCGGAGTCTTTTTCCCTGAGACAATACTTCCTCAATCTTATTTAAAGCTTTCATATATCCGATCGGTCCGCCCCAAAGAGCTTCTCTCAGGTTGACAACCATTTGCTCTTTCTTAAACGGTTCCTTCGGGTTCTGTATCACTGCCAATCCTACAGACCAAGCTTGCATCACAGCCCCCCACTGACCTAAGGGATGGACATGCGTGATACTTGCCTGTTTAATGGCCGCCTCTTGAAGGCCAACCGGATCGTGATGGTAGAAGAGTCCGACGGGAGAGACTCGCATGGCGGCACCATTCCCGAATGACCCATTTTCAAAAACAATTCGCGCCACCTCGTACCATTTGAACCCAACCCGGAGTGCCTCGACAGCCTTGATCGTTCCGATGGCATAACCCCGTGTAAGATCACAATGGAGACTGAACTGCTTCGCCATATCTTCCGGATCGATTCCGCGGCACTGAATGATGGATTCGGCCAGAGCGAGTGTCATGTCTGTGTCGTCGGTATACTTTCTCGCAAATTTTTTTGACAGGATGCTCATATGAAACATAGCCCTATCCGGGTCCATCCCTTCGAAGCCCGATCCGAAGGCGTCTCCCAAAAAGCACCCGAGGATGGCACCTCTGAATTTGTCTTGGAGGATTTCCGGAGAGAGAGACATCAGGAGTATATCCTTCTTAGGCTTACCAATTTCAAATGAGAAAGCTCGCACGAAGTGGCGAGCCGCAGGTGAATTGCCGCCATTCCCGCCCCTATCAAGTACGGGGCAAACTCCAGCGGGAATCCAGGGTTCCCGATGAAAATCGGGATCCAGGGTATAAAAATGGTTCCCGGCTTTCGCCGGGACGAGGTCTGGATTCCCCCGTGTCGAGCACGGGGCAAGCTTAGTCAAGCCCGGAATGACAAACAAAGTAAAGGGACCCTTTACGCACTACGCTAAGTTAATTTGAAATTTGGATTTTGAACTTTGCACTTTATTCTTTTGAAAGAGGTTTTCCCACCAGCCTCTCATAGGCTTCGAGATATTTTTCTCGTGTTTTCGTACCAATTTCTTCAGGCAATTGGGGAGCTGGCGGGTTCTTATCCCAATGGATGGAGAGGAGGTAATCTCTCAAGAATTGCTTGTCAAAACTCTTCTGTGGACCTCCGGGTCGGTAGCCATCTTTTGGCCAGAATCTTGAAGAGTCGGGAGTAAGGAGTTCGTCGATCAGGAGAAGCTTTTTATCTTTGATCCCAAACTCCATCTTGGTGTCGGCGATGATGATTCCCCTACCCTCTGCAAAATCTCGCGCTTTTTTGTAGACTGCCAACGAGAATGATCGCAGTTTCTTTGCGCGAACCTTTCCAACGATCTTTTCCACTTTCTCAAAGGAAATATTCTCGTCATGGAGTCCCATCTCTGCTTTGGTAGCCGGGGTGAAAATGGGCTCCTCCAACTTCGAGGACTCCAGCAGTCCTTTGGGAAGTGGAATACCGCAAACTTCCCCTGTCTCCCTGTATTCCTCCCATCCCGATCCAGAAAGATACCCTCTCACCACACACTCAATGGGAAGGACTTCCGCCTTCCTTACGAGCATGGATCGGCCTTTCAATATCTCCTGGTAGGGTTTGCAATCTTTAGGATAATCCTCTACCTCCGTTGAGAGGATATGATTCGGGACAATCTCCTCCGTCAGATCGAACCAAAATTTCGATAGCTGGGTCAGTATCCTTCCTTTGTCCGGAATCGGATTGGGCATGACCACGTCGAAAGCCGATATCCGATCGGTAGCAACGATGAGAAGTCGATCGACGAGATCATAAATATCCCTCACCTTTCCCCTCCCCTTCAAGGTGAGAGATTTGAATTCGGTTATAGAAACAACATGTGAAGTCATAAATCCCTCCCAGATTGCCGGAATAATGGCATGATTGACTTTTCTTACAGAAATGTTATGTTCTCTTCCAAAAATCCTCCCAATTTTATTCCTCCCTTCTACTTACCGTAGGCCCTGAACCTCCCGCGGTACAGGGCATGCACTCGCCGGGGGGAGGAGATGAAGGTGGCGGTTTTCAACGATGATCGGCGATAAAATCGGACATCGACTCGACCCTTACCTTTACTCCGTTCTCAAAATAATTTCAGGAGAACACAGCAATCCCAATTTCTTCACCCTGTTAGGTTTTTTTGCAACGCTTACGGCCTCCCTTCTCATATTGAAGGGCTTCTGGTTCCTTGCGGGATTGGCGATCATCCTTTCTGGATTGTTTGACCTCCTTGATGGCGTAGCCGCCAGGAAATTAGGAAAGGTGACAGCCTTGGGGAGCTTCTTGGATTCAGTCTTGGATCGATATTCGGATCTTCTTCTTCTTGTTGCCATCCTTCTATACTACCTGAAAAAAGGCGAATCCGATATCGTCGTCCTCACTTCTTTTGTCAGTATGGGTACCGTCTTGATCCCTTACGTGAGAGCCAAGGCAGAGGCCTTGCAAGTCCCATGCAATATCGGGCTCATGGAGAGAGCGGAACGCATCATCCTCCTCTCCGCAGCCACCCTCTTCGAGTGGATGGAGCCCGTTCTCTGGATTCTGGCCATCTTCACCCACTTCACCGTGCTTCAGCGAATCTATTATGTCTGGAAGAAACTCAGAAATTCCTAAAAAACGTGTCGTGTCCGTGTCCCGTATCAGCTCTCTAAATTTATTAAGATCGCAGCTGAAAACCCCGTCCTGTGGACGGGGATGAAAGGTGGCCTGCTGAAAGCAGAAAAAAATAAATCAGATGCTGAAACAAGTTCAGCATGACCTGACGGTTCGGTTCTGGTCTTTTTGTCATCCCGAACTTGTTTCGGGATCTCGGTTTTGGGTTTTGGAGTTTAGGTTTTGAAGCCCCGTCCTGTGGACGGGGTTCTTTACTTCGTCATCTCTCGGATTTCGTTTAACAAGACTGAAACAAAATCTTTTTCTTTAAGCTTCCTCACCACCTCTCCCCTTTTAAACAGAACTCCTGCCCCTTTTCCTCCGGCGATGCCGATATCTGCTTCTTTTGCTTCCCCTGGACCATTTACCACACATCCCATAATCGCTACGGTGAGAGGAGTTGAGATTTTTTCAACACCCCTTTCTACCTTTCCTACAAGTCGGGTGAGATCAACCTCACAACGGCCACAGGTAGGACAGGAAATGATTTCAACGCCCCGCTTGCGAATATTCAAGGCCCTCAATATCGCATAGCCAACCCGGACCTCCTGAACAGGATCTCCGGTCAACGAAACCCTGAGCGTATCTCCGATCCCTTCGCTAAGCAGGAGTCCGATGCCGATGGACGATTTGACAACGGCTCCCGAACCTTTTCCGGCTTCTGTCACGCCCAGATGGAGCGGATAATCCGATTTTCTTGAAAACAGGCGGTAGGCTTCTACTGACCTCAAGGCGTCCGAGGCCTTCAAAGAGATTTTGATCAGATGAAAACCGAGATCTTCCATCCATTCGATGGTCCGCAGGGCGCTTGAAACCATCGTCTCCGGAGTCACGCCCCCATATCGTTTCAACAGGTCTTTCTCTAAAGAACCGGAATTCACCCCAATACGGATGGGAATGGAACGATCTCTCGCCTCTATCACAACGGGCTTGAGACGATCTCTTCCTCCAATGTTTCCGGGGTTAATGCGAAGACCATCTGCTCCTGACGCTATGGCCAGCAGAGCCAGGCGAGGGTGGAAGTGGATATCTGCAATGAGGGGAATTCGAATCCTTTTCTTAATCTCCGTGATCGCACGGGCGGCTTCTTCATCCACCACGGCCACTCGAACGATTTCGCAGCCCACCCCTTCAAGACGTCGTATCTGAGCGACCGTCTTTTGGATATCCCTCGTATCGGTTTTCGTCATCGACTGGACTGAAAGCGGGGCATCCCCTCCAACTTTGACTGGGCCGATAGAAATCTGACGTGTCTTTCTTCGCTCCATCGAATACCATGGGAGGGCTCTTAGGAAGGTTTATGTGCCCTGTTCCCAGGATGCCAAATAGTGTGCTTGTTCTTTGGTCAGTTGATCGATCCGGATACCCATCGAAAGAAGTTTGATCCGAGCAATTTCTTGATCAATCTCAAGAGGAACGGAATAGACCTTTTTCCCCAGGGTTCGATGGTGCTCCACCAAATATTCCGCGGCAAGGGCCTGGTTCGCAAAACTCATATCCATGACACTGGAGGGATGGCCCTCCGCAGAAGCGAGATTGATCAATCTCCCCTCTCCCAACAGATAGACACTTCGCCCCTGTTTCAGTTGAAACTCCTCCACGAAATCACGAATTTTTCTCCGGGAAACGGTCACTTCACGAAGCCCGTCCAAATCGAGTTCCACGTTAAAGTGGCCTGAATTGGCGATAATGGCTCCATCTTTCATCTTCAAAAAATGCTCCTTCCGGATCACCTTGACGTCTCCGGAGACCGTACAAAAGATATCTCCTACTTCAGCCGCCTCCGCGATGGGCATGACCCGATATCCATCCATGACTGCTTCCAGGGCTCTCAGAGGACTCACCTCGGTGACAATCACGTTGGCCCCCATGCCTTTTGCCCTCATCGCCAGCCCCTTCCCGCACCATCCGTATCCCGAGACGACAAAGGCGGCGCCGGCCATCAAACGATTGGTGGCCCGGATGATCCCGTCGATCGTGGACTGCCCTGTGCCATATCGATTATCAAAAAAGTGTTTGGTCTCGGCGTCGTTGACGGCGATGATTGGGAAATGTAATACCCCTGTCTTCTCCATCGAACGGAGCCGGATCACACCAGTCGTTGTCTCCTCCGTCCCACCGATCACCCCTTTTATCATCCCTTCCCTTTTTGATGGGGGGAGACCCTCTGCCCACTTTCGAACCGAAGGTGAAAGCTCTTTCCATTTTCTCAGAGCGATGAAGTGGAGCGAGGAGACCAAATCCGCTCCATCGTCCATAGTGAGATTGGGGAAGTGGGTCAACGCCATCCGGATGTGATTATAATAGGTCTTGTTATCCTCTCCTTTGATGGCAAAGACCGGAATATTTAATTCTTTAACCAGGTAAGCTGCCACATCATCCTGGGTGCTCAACGGGTTGGAGGCACAAAGGGCCAGTTTCGCTCCTCCAGCCAAGAGAGTCCTCATTAATACCGCCGTCTCAGTGGTCACATGGAGGCAAGCAGAGAGACGCACTCCCCTCAAAGGCCTCTCCTTCTCAAAACGGTCCCGGATAAGTTTTGAGACAGGCATGGCCATCTCCGCCCATTCCATCCGGAGCCGCCCCTTCTTCGCTAATGAAATATCCTTGATGTCATAGTCCATGTTTGCTCCTAACGATTCAATTTAAGGGTTCGTGGATTCGAGGGTTCAAGGGTTCGAGGAAAAATCCAACTTTCAAATAGTTAAAACCTTTAACTTGACCCCTCGGATCCTGGACCCCTTTCCCCTTTTTATTCTAAAGTCCAGCGGCCTTCCTCAACTCTTCTGCTCGATCGGTTCTCTCCCATGGAAACCCAGGTTCATTTCGACCGAAATGACCGTAGCAGGCCGTCCTCTTGTAGATCGGCTTGAGAAGGTCGAGATACTTGATGATCGCCTTCGGCCTCATGTCGAAATGATCGCGAATGATCTTTGCGATCTTGTCGGGAGATATCTTTGAGGTTCTGGACGTATCGACCATCAAGGAGACAGGTTCTGCCTTCCCAATGGTGTAGGCAATTTGAACTTCGCATTTTTCCGCCAGGCCGCCTGCCACCACATTCTTGGCGATATGCCTGGCCATATAAGATGCGGTTCGGTCCATCTTCGACGGGTCTTTCCCCGAGAAACAACCTCCTCCATGACTCCCCACTCCCCCATAGGTATCGACAATGATTTTTCTTCCCGTCAGGCCACAATCGGCTTTCGGCCCTCCCACCACAAAGCGTCCGGTGGTATTGACATAGTATTTCGTGTTCTTATCGCGAAGGTTCTCAGGAATGATTTTGAAGATAACCTCTTCGATGATTCCTTCCCTGAGCTTCTCGTAGGCAACGCTTTCTGAGTGCTGAGCAGCAATGACGACCGAATCGACACGGGTTGGCCTCCCCTTGACGTATTGGATGGTCACCTGAGACTTTCCATCAGGCCTCAGAAAGTCGAGGATCTTCTTCTTCCGCACCTCGGCCAATCGTCGCGTCAGGCGGTGGGCGAAGATAATCGGCATGGGCATCAACTCCGGGGTTTCATTGCAGGCATAGCCGAACATCAACCCTTGATCGCCAGCCCCTTGTTCGTGATCGCCGGATTCATCCACCCCTTGCTTGATGTCGGACGACTGCTCATCAATGGCGGTGACCACCGCGCAGGTCTCCCAGTCGAAGCCCATTCCCGAGTTGTTGTAACCGATCTCTTTAATCGTCTCGCGGGCGATGGACGGCATGTGGACATAGCACGACGTGGAAATCTCTCCCGCAATAATGGCCATTCCCGTGGTGACCATCGTCTCGCAGGCCACTCGAGCCCTGGTATCTTGAGCAATGATCGCATCCAGGATGGAATCTGAAATCTGATCAGCCACCTTATCGGGATGACCCTCGGTGACCGATTCTGAGGTGAACAAAAAGTCTGTCATTGCCATGGAATATTTCCTCCTTTTCGTACCGTATTAAGCTTCTATCTCTTCCGGATAGCATTCGATAACATCTTCGGGAAATCGTTTGGCCATCCAGTTTCGTACAAAACACTCAATCTCTGAGGCCGTTGGGAATTGGAACAATTGTTCGACCAACGACCGGGTCTCCTCAAACCTCGCCATCCGGAGCACCTTCTTCACTTTGGGAATGGAAACCGGGTTCATACTGAATTCATCCAGGCCCAATCCTAAAAGGACGACGGCATAAATTGGCTCTGCCGCCATCTCTCCACAAATGGCTACCGGAATCCCGGCTTGATGACCTGACTGAACCACCCACCGGATGATTCTCAGAACGGCCGGATGAAGGGGCTCATACAGATAGGAGACGTGCTCATTGATCCGATCGACCGCCAACGCATACTGGATCAGGTCGTTGGTTCCGATGCTGAAGAAATCCACCTCTCTGGCTAAGATGTCAGCAATGTCCGAGGCGGAGGGGATTTCGATCATGGCCCCGATCCCTATTTTTTCGTCAAAAGGAATTTTTGCTCTGGCTAAACCCTTCTTCACCTCTTCCAAGATGGCTTTCGCCTGCCGGATTTCGTCAATCCCCGAGATCATGGGGAAAAGGATCCTCAGCTTTCCATAGGCGCTGGCTCGCAAGATTCCCCTCAGCTGGGTTCTAAAGATTTCAGTCTCCTTGAGGCTGAACCGGATCGCCCTTAACCCCAAGGCCGGGTTCAACTCGTTGTTCTTCGAATAATTGGGAAGAAATTTGTCGCCGCCGATGTCCAAGGTACGGATGGTCGCGGTGGTAGGGTGAACATCTTCAACCAGACGCCGGTAGATTCGGAAATGCTCTTCCTCTGTGGGGAGGTCTTTCCGGTTGAGATAGACGATTTCCGTACGATAAAGCCCGATCCCCTCCGCGCCATGCATCTTAGCGGATGAAATCTCTTCTACCATCTCAATATTAGCTTGGAGGCGCACACGAACTCCATCGCGGGTCTCTGCCGGCAGAGAGGCATATTTAAGAATCTCACGCTCGATCAACCTGGTCCGGCGTTTCCGTTCGACAAAGGACTTCGAGACCTCCTCCGTGGGGTTGATGACTACTTCTCCTGTCTCTCCATCGATGATCAAGAGGTCTCCACCGTTGATCAGGGAGGTCGCCACCTGGAGGCCGACCACTGCCGGGATACCCAGAGACCGGGCAAGGATCGCCGTGTGGGAAACCTTACCACCGATATCCGTGATGAACCCTGCCACATGCTCCAGGTTCATCTGCAGGGTATCCGCCGGAGAGAGGTCATGGGCGACGACAATCACCTTCTCTTTGATCCGTGTGATATCATCATGCTTCTTCCCCAACAGGTTTCGAAAGATCCTCGCCGCCACATAATGAAGGTCGCTACTCCGTTCCCTCAGATATTCGTCTTCAATGGCCTTGAAGGCCGTGTCCAGCTTCTCCAAAGTGAGATCCAGAGCCCATTCCGCATTCACTTTTTTCTTCTGGATCGCATCGATGGTATCCTGAAGCAGCATCTCATCGTTCAAGATCATTGAGTGGACATCCAGGATAAAGGAATGTTTGCGCACTTCGAGGTCCAGAATCTTTTCTTTAATCTCGGTTAACTGATTCTGTGATTCTTGAATTGCATTGAGGAACCGCTTGACTTCCTCTTCTACCCGAGATGGATCGATCTGCTTCTGAGGAAGACGAACCTTAAGTCGTTCAACCAAATAAGCCTTTCCGACGATGATCCCGGGAGAAGCTCCGATTCCTTGGACAAATTTGTTGATCTGTTGCTCAACGGCCATTCCTATTCCTCGCCGAATCTATTCTCAATCAACGCACCCAGGGTTTTGATCGCTTGAGCTGCGTCTTTCCCTTCTGCCTTCAGCGTAATCTTCGAGCCCTTCGAAGCGGCTAACATCAGGATGCCCATGATCGACTTCCCATTGACCTCCAGCCCGTCCTTCTCGAGGGTAATCTCTGAAGCAAAGTGATTGGCGGTTTTAACCAAAAGAGCAGCTACCCGCGCATGAAGCCCTAAGCGATTCCGAATCGTAAAGGTCTGAACTTCCATCCCGTCTTCTAAGAATTCTGCGCAAAGCGCTAAGCTGATAACGAGATGAGGAGATAAGGGAGTGAGGAGTATTGCTCCTGACCGCCTCATCTCCTTTTCTCCTCATCTGACTGGCTCTATACTCTTCTTCTGATTGGGTCTTTCTTGATTCTTAACTTTTCTTCTTATCCACCCTTTTCTTAAGCACCTCGCTGGCCAGATTGATGTTTCTCTGACCATAATCGGTAATAAAAGTGGCCAAGGCTTCAAGATCCATATTGTTCTGATAAGTCGCCAATTTTAGCAACATGGGAAGGTTGACTCCTGTGATCACTTCTATCTTTTTCTCTTCTAAGAAAGAGAGGCTGATATTGGAAGGGGTCCCTCCATACATGTCCGTCAGGATGAGTACCCCTTGTCCGACATCCACTTTTCGGATGGCGGCGATGATCTTTTCCCGGATCTCCTCGCATCCCTCCTTCGGGTCGATCGAAACGGGTTGAAACTGTCTTAACTCCTCCCCCACCACCAAACGGGCAGCGCAGATCATCTCTTCAGCCAGGCGGCAATGGGTCACGACAACCACCCCAACCATCTCGTTCCTCATCCCTTCTCCGCATCGCGGTGTTGTACGGACAGAAACACTCCCCGCTCCGCCAATTCATCCCGGAGCATCTCTGCCAATCGGTTGACGATGACGATAGACCGATGTCTCCCACCGGTGCATCCTACGGCAATGGTCAAATGGGTCTTCATCTCCTTTTCGTAAAGGGGAAGAAGAAACCGGATCAGAGCTTCAAGGTGCCGCAAAAATTCCTTTGTCTCTTCCCACTGGAGGACATATTCGGATACCTTCGGATGATCCCCCCTTAATCGTTTTAGCTCTTCAACAAAATAAGGATTGGGTAAGAAACGAACATCCATCAGGAGATCCGTTTCAAAAGGAATCCCAAAACTATATCCAAAGGAAAGAAGGACGATCGTCATCTGGCTCGGGCTTCTCCCCGCCTCGGCATACTGTTGGACTCTTTCTTTCAGCTGATGCACATTTAATTGTGACGTATCAATGACCTGATTAGCCATATCCCTGATGGCTTGAAGTCGTTCTCGTTCCAATCGGAGCCCCTCTCGGATAGACCCGCCGACCGCCAATGGATGCTGACGACGGGTCTCGCTGAATCGCCTCATCAGAGTGGGGTCGGAAGACTCCAAAAAGAGGATTTCAATCGGGTACCCTTCCCTCTTCAAGTCCTGGATGATCCTTCTCGAATCTTCTAAAAAATTTATCTCCCCTGTCGCACCCCCCGACTGCCCTGAACCAGTCCCGCCGCTGGCGGGATTCGGGGCCTGCCCTGAATCATTACGGTTCGGGGCCTGCTGGGAAAGAGGATACGATGCTTCTCCACGAATATCCTCCACCACGGCCACCTTGGAGATCTTTCCACCCGAATGCTCACAGAGTTCTATGAACTTAGGTAAAAGGAGGATGGGAAGGTTATCGACGCAATAGAAACCGATATCTTCTAAGGCTTTAATCGCCGTAGTTTTGCCCGACCCGGAAAGACCGCTGATCAGAATCACCCGTATGTTCTTCACTCCACTTCGCCCTCAACCTCAAACCCATCACCCTCTCTTTCTTCCATCTTGCGTAGGAGTTTCTTCTCAAACTCCAGCGCCGAATCGTATCCCATCACCTTCAAGAGATGATTGCGGACAGCCACTTCGATGATGGTCGTCAAATTCCGAGCGGGCGTGATGGGGATTCTCAACATCGGGAGCTCAACACCCAGGATGGAAAATTTTTCCTCTTCAAACCCCAAGCGGTCGTACTCCCTATGGGCATCCCACTCCATCAGCTCCAGGACGAGCTCGATCTTCTTCTTCTCGCGGATGGCCTCCACACCAAAGAGGCTCCGAATGTTCAGGATCCCCAGTCCCCGGATCTCCATGTGGTGTTGGATCACTTCAAAACCACTTCCAATCACAGAGGTCGAAGACCGCTTCTGAATATGAACCATGTCGTCCGCCACCAGCCGGTGTCCTCGAAGAATCAGGTCCAGCGCACATTCGCTCTTCCCGATCCCACTCTTACCCAGGAGGAGGAGGCCCACCCCAAAGACATCCATGAGCACGCCGTGGAGGCTGGTCGTGGCGGAAAGTTTCTCTTCCAAGTATTGGGTAATCCGCTCAATGAAATCCAATGAGCGGATACCGGTCCGAAATACGGGGATCCCTTTTTCATCGGCTTCCCGGAGGAGGAGCTCAGGAATCTCCAAGCCCCGAGTGATGACCAAACAGGACAGCGGCAGGCTGCAGATCTGATGGATCACCTTCTCCTGCATCTCGGGAGTCAGCGTCTTAAAATACGCCATTTCCGTATTTCCGATGATCTGAAGACGTTCCGGGTTGGTGAACTGGATAAAACCCGTCAGGGCTAATCCCATCTTCTGGACTTGCGAATGGGTAATTGTCTTCTTCAGCCCTTTTCGCCCGGCCATCAGGGTCAGTTCCAAATGATGTTCCCGATTCTCCTCCAATTCTTGTACGACGACACTGTTCATCGACTAATATTTCTCGTCCTCTTCGGAGATGACACGGAAAAGCTCTTTCTGGGAAGGCGCCTCCGCCAATCTCCTTTTGAAGGAAGGCTCTTTGAGCAGGGTGACGATACGGCCCAGAAGCTTTAAATTCTCCACAGCCGAATTCTCCGGGGCCAGTACTAAGAAGAAGAGCTGGCTGGGTTTCCGATCGATGGAATCAAAATCCACGCCCTTCAGGGAGCGACCGAAAGAGATGAAGAATCTTTTCAACTTTTTTAATCGACCATGGGGGATGGCAATCCCTTCTCCAATTCCCGTCGATCCCAGTTTTTCCCGATCGAGGAGCACTTGAAGCAGCTCTTCAACAGAGGCGGCTTGGCAAGGCAATACCAAGACGCTTGACAGCTCCTTGAGAATGGATGATTTGTCCGTTCCCTTCAAGTCCGGGATCACCCATTCTTCATTCAGATAATCCATGATCTTCATCATTCCCTCTTGAGCGCCTCGTGGTGCACCACAGAAATAAAGCTACGTTTCAAAGAGCACTTGGATAGCTTATGTTGCTGGAAATAATCATTCTCAAGCATAGTTCTATTTATGGGGTACACCACTCGCTATTTGGGATGAGGCTCCACCCACCCGTAACCGCCGTTTTTTGACCGATACACAACGTTCATCTGCCCGGAATCCGAATTGATAAATACCAAAAAATCCTTTTTTGAAAGGTACAATTGAGAAAGCGCTTCCTCAAGAGACATGGGCTTGGCGATCGTACGTTTCCTATGGAGGAGAACAGGGACCTCTTCCTCTTCTCTCCCCTCTCCAGCCTTTCCGCCCCCCGGGAAGGGGGCCTTTGAAGAAGAGGAGATAGCTCTTTTTCGTCTTACCTTCCCCCTTCGCTCACGAATCTGTCGCTCCATCTTATCCACCATCTGATCGATGGCGGCATAGAGATCGTTGTCCCTTCCCTGGCTATTGAAAACCCCCCCATTCCCGACAATAGTGATTTCGGCAATATGCCGAAATTTTTCTACCGCCAAAACGACATGAATCTCCCTGGGATTCACAATATATTTTTGAAGCTTCTGGACCTTCTCTCTTACATAGGCCTTGACGGCTTCGTCCGTCTCCATATGTCGAAATGTCACCGCAACCTGCATTGGCCAGCCCCTCATCTTTATCAAAGTTCGTCGGATTCACACCGAACGTCAACACGGTAGCCATCTACTGCACTAAACAATCTTCCTCCGCTCGTTGGAGGAAAGGATCTTCATCATCTCTCGATATTTCGAGACAGTCCTCCGAGCGATATGGATATTCATTTCCTGGAGAATCTGAACCAATTTCTCATCGCTGTAAGGTTTCCTCGGATCTTCTTTAGCGATGATCTCCCGAACAAGATTCTTGACGCTTTCCGAGGCCATCGTCTCTCCCTGTGTGGAGGTGATCCCGGCGTTAAAGAAGAATTTTAATTCATAAATTCCCTGGGGGGTATGAGCGTATTTGTTGTGGGTGACCCGGCTAATCGTGGATTCATGCATCTGGATATCTTCCGCCACATCTCGCAGCACAAGGGGTTTGAGGGATTGGATCCCTTTGTCCAAAAATTCCCTCTGGAATTTCACGATGCTTTTTGCCACCTTATAAATCGTCCTTTGTCGTTGGTGGATGCTGCGGATCAGCCAGAGGGCGGACCGGAGTTTGTCCTGGATATATTTTCGGTCCCCTTCCGGAGCGAGACGGCTGCCGCTGAGGATATTCCGATAAAGAGAATTGATCTTGAGCCTCGGAATTCCATCATCGTTCAGATAGATGACGTAATCCCCCTCCACCTTGTGAATATAGACGTCGGGGATGATCTCCTGGATCACCTCTCCTCCAAAGGCCCTGCCCGGTTTTGGATCCAATTTGGAGATGAGAGAGGCAGCCCGATTCACCCGATCCAAAGACACCCCTAACCGTTTGGCGATCGCCGGGTAATTTCGATTCTTCAAAAGAGAGAGGTGTTCGGAAACGATTCGCTCCGCCAAGGGATCTCGAGGACTCATCTGCTCCAGTTGGATGAGAAGACATTCCTTCAAATCTCTCGCTGCCACTCCTACCGGATCGAATTGCTGGATCCTTCTCAGGACTCTCTCCACCCCCTCCATCGGAAGATGGGTTTCCGAGCTGATGTCTTCCAGGGAGATCTTCAGATATCCATCTTCATCCAGATTTCCGATGATCCACGTTCCGGCCTCGTGCTCTTCCTCCGTGAAATACGAGAGTTGAAGTTGCCACTGAAGATGATCCGTCAGGGTTGTTCTCTTGGTCAGAAAATTTTCAAAGGAGGGTCTTTCTTCCCCATCCTGAGAGCTCCGAGAACTCTTCTCAAATGGGATGAGGTTTGAATTTTCTAAATAGTTCTCCCAATCAAACTGATCTGCCCCTTCTCCATTTCCTTTCACTTCTGGGGTCACCTCGGGTTCGGCGGGGGGTTCGGCTTCCTCCTGGTCGATCGCCGGGGCTTCGCCCTCTGCCAGTTCCTTCCCCTCCTCCGCCTCCTCCAGGAGGGGGTTCTCCTTCATCTCCTGGCTGATCAGGTCTACCAGTTCAAGGCGTGTTAACTGGAGAAGCTTGATTGCCTGCTGGAGCTGGGGGGTGATCACCAGCTGTTGAACAAGCTTGGCTGATTGTTTGAGCTCTAAGACCATCTCACTCCCATAATCTCCCCTGGGCAGGGGAACCTATGCCCTTCTTTTCTTCCTCTTGACTAACGCGCCGACTCCCCAACTCGAACCCATCTCCCAAATAGATCTTTCTCGCCTTCTCGCTTTGAGCAATCTTTTCGGGGGGTCCTTCCTCCAGGATTCGCCCCTCGTTGAGGATATATGCCCGGTCGCAAACTCCCAATGTTTCTCGAACATTATGATCTGTAATTATAATTCCAATCCCCTTTGATTTCAATTGACGGATGATGGCCTGGATATCCAAAACGGCGATAGGGTCGATCCCTGAAAAGGGCTCATCTAAAAGGATGAAGGAAGGTGAGAGTACTAAGGCCCGTGTAATCTCCACCCGCCTGCGCTCTCCTCCCGAGAGAATGTAGGCTTTCTGCTTACGCAGCGAGGAGAGCCCCAACTCGTTTAAGAGCTTTTCCAGTCGGTCTTTCTTCTCCTCTTTGGAGAGTGGAAGGGTCTCCAAAATCGCCGTCAGATTCTCTTCGGTCGTCAGCTTTCTAAATACCGACGGCTCCTGAGGAAGGTACCCGATTCCTTTTCTCGCTCTCAAATACATGGGAAGGCGACTGATTTCTTCATCGTTAAGGTAGATCTTCCCGCCGTTGGGTTGATACAGTCCGACGATCATATAAAAAATGGTGGTCTTTCCTGCACCGTTCGGTCCGAGCAATCCCACCACCTCTCCGCCCCGGATCTCAATACTTACCGAATCCACAACCTTCTTACGACGAAATGACTTGGTCAAGCTCTCGCATAAAATGTGCGACATCGTTCTCCCTGCTCGTAGTTCGGGGTTCGGAGTTCTTAGGGTATTAGAAATTTAGTTCGGAGTAATTTAGTTCGGAGACTTAAAAACTCCGAACTCCGAACTCATCACTCCAAACTATTTTTTTTTGTCCTCTCCTTGCTCTTTGGGAGGTGGAGTAATGCTGGTGCTGACACGCCCTCCGCTTACCGGTTCCACGACACTCCTCTCCTCCTCGACGTAGAACGTGATCCGCTCCCCCCTGATGACATTCGTTCCCTCACGAACCACCGCGTCCCCGTCCAGAACCACCTTATTCTTGTCCTGATCAAAAGTAGCCTTCTGGCCGGTTGCCCGGCGATCCAATTGGACGACCTTCACATTGCCGATCGCAATAATCTCCTTCAGCTTTTTCGTGTCGGGATCATAAATCATGACCAGCGTATTGGCATAGAGCGTCACGTCCTCCTGTTTCGCTACCACATTTCCCTTAAAAGTAACCTTGTTCTGCTTCTGATCCGCCTCCACCGTGTCGGAAGCGATATCGATAGGGGCGCGGCTGGTAGTAAATCCAAAGCCCTTATCGGTCTTGATGGCTCTCTCGCCGCCTTTTCCGCTCCCCTTCTTTTCCTGGGCCTCCCCGGAGGCGAAAAAGAGAAGAAGGGAGACCAGAATGATGAGAAGACTGACCGCCTTGCTTGGGTTCATACCTTCTTTTTCCCTCTCAGTTGAGTCTTCACCTGGCTGAGAATTTTAAAGGTCTTGGCTTCCATACTGACCAGCATCCCTTTGCCTGTCATTCGAATCTGTTCCCCTTCGATCTCCACGGAATCGGGAGTGCTTATGATCTTCTCCACATGACGATAGGAAGCGGATGGGGTCTTTAGCTGATATCCATCGTTCGAGGTGAGCACTACATCGCCTATCAAGTCCACGTTCTTCGAATCCTGATAAACCTTCCCCTGCTTGCTCGTGAGATAGAAGATCCGTCCTTCTTTCGCATAAAAGGTCAGCTTCACATCTTCTAAGACCATGATGTTTTGTTCTTGGTATTGACGAACAGAGTTCGCCTCCAGCTCCCAAGTCTTTTGACCGTGTTTATCCTCCACAAATCGAACCTTTTCCAGTTTCATGTCAGCCCCTCCGGTGGAGACCTTCGGAACCTTCTCCATGGCCTCCGAAGCCTTTCTCTCCCTGAGGTTGGCCCAAAGACTGGCGAGGACAATCCCACCGATCAACACAATCGATAATAAAATGATGATTTTCGTTTTTTTCATATTCACTATCTTGCTCAAGGTTCAAAGTTGAAAGCTCAAAGGTAATATCTTTCGACCTTGAGCCATGAGCCTTCAGCTTTAAGCTTCTTAGACCACGCCCGCTTTCAACAGGTCATGAAGATGAATAATCCCCGCGGGGGCTTTATCTTCCGTTTTGTTGAAAACAAACAGGGAAGTAATCGAATGCTCCTCCATCTTCTGTACGGCTTTCGCCGCCAAGGCATCCTTTTCAATCCCTTTTGGGTTTTTCGTCATGACTTCGGAGGCCTCTCGATTCAAGAGATCGCTGAATTTTTCCAACGCCCGCCTCAAATCCCCGTCGGTAATCACGCCGACCAGATGCCCCTCTGTGCTGCAGACTCCGGTCACCCCTAATCGTTTCGACGTAATCTCAAAAATCGCATCTTTCATCAAGGTCTTCTCCGATACCATCGGAAAGGCCTTTCCCACATGCATCAGATCCTCTACCTTCAGAAGAAGCCTCTTCCCCAATGCACCACCCGGGTGGAGGATGGCAAAATCTTCTTTTTTGAAATCCCTCTTCCCCATGAGAGCGATGGCTAAGGCATCTCCGAGAGCGAGCGTGGCGGTGGTGCTGGCGGTGGGGGCCAAACCAAATGGGCAGGCCTCCTCTTTCACATGGACATTAAGGTTCACATCCCCGGCCTTTGCTAGAGTGGAGCTTAAATTTCCGGTGAAGGTGATCAACCGATTTCCGTATCGTTTGATAAGAGGCAGGGCTTCCAAAAGCTCTCGGGTCTCTCCGCTATTGGAGATGGCGATGATCACATCCTCCTTCGCCAACATCCCAAAATCTCCGTTGAGCCCTTCTGCGGGGTGAAGGAAAAAAGAGGGGGTCCCCGTGCTGGCAAATGTGGAGGAGATCTTTCGGCCTACCAGTCCCGATTTCCCCATGCCCATGAGTACCACTTTCCCTTTACAATGATAGAGCAACTCGATCGCCCGCGAGAAAGTCTCATCCATTCGTTCTACCAAATCGAGAATGGATTGGGCCTCTACCCTCAATACCCGCTTGGCTTCCTTTACAATATCCAACGACCCTTGTCTCCTTTCCCCCACCCTCCCCTCGGTTGCGAGTCGTACCGACCTTCCTCTCAATGGGGCTGGGTGGAAAGGGTGTAAGCACCAAGCGCTATGCGCTATGCGCTTTGCGGCCTGGATTTGGCTTTGAGCCTCTTGTCCTTCTCCTGGAGCTTTTCCCTCGCCGAACGGAGGCCTTGATAAACTCCCTGAAAAGAGGATGCGGATCCATGGGCTTCGATTTAAATTCCGGGTGAAACTGGCATCCGAGAAACCAGGGGTGGCCTTTCAGTTCGATAATTTCGACAAGCTCTTTATCGGGAGACACCCCACTGAATACCATCCCTGACTTTCCTAAAATATCCATATAAGCATTATTAAATTCGTAACGATGCCGGTGCCGCTCGTTAATCAATTTTTTATTATAGGCCTCAAGAGCCAAACTTCCTTCTTCAAGCCGGCACGGGTAAGACCCCAGCCTCATCGAACCACCCTTTTCCGAATCACACGTCCGTTTCTGAACGACCTGATTGCGATCCACCCACTCCTCGATGAGATAGATCACGGGGTGTGGCGTGTGGGCATCGAATTCTTCACTATTAGCCCCTTTAAGGCCGGCGCAGTGCCTGGCTATTTCAATCACAGCGCACTGCATCCCCAAGCAGATTCCGAAATAGGGGATCCGTTTTTCCCTGGCATATTGAATCGCTTTGATCTTCCCTTCAATCCCCCTTGTCCCAAACCCTCCCGGGACGAGAATGCCGTTGGCCTCCTTGAGAAAATGCTCCGGCCCCTCTTTCTCGATCTGCTCCGAATCGATATACTTTAGATTCACCCGGGCATCATTGGCAATGCCTCCGTGAATCAACGCCTCCGTTAAGCTTTTATAGGATTCGACCAGGCCAACATATTTTCCCACCACCGCGATGGTGGTTTCGAAACGGGGATGTTTGACCTTTCTGACCACACGCTCCCATCCCTTTAGATTCGGCCTCCCGGTCCAGATATTGAGTTTTTCGACAATCTTCTCGTCCAGCCCCTCCTGATGAAAAACAACCGGAACTTCATAAACCGTCTCCACATTCTTGGCCGTGATCACCGCATCTTTGTCCACATTGCAAAAGAGGGCAATTTTCGCTTTCACATCAGGAGAGAGCAATCGATCGGTCCGGCAGAGGAGAATGTCGGGCTGGATACCTATTTCTCGAAGCTCCTTCACGCTGTGCTGGGTCGGCTTGGTCTTTAGCTCCCCTGCTGTTTGGATATAAGGCACCAGGGTGAGGTGAATGTAGAGCGTATTTTCCCTACCCACATCTCCTCGAATTTGCCGGATCGCCTCCAAAAAAGGGAGGCTCTCGATATCGCCGACGGTTCCACCCACCTCGATGATGACAATATCCACATCCTGGGCCAAGTCGAAGATCTTGGACTTGATCTCATCGGTGATGTGGGGAATCACCTGGACGGTGCTGCCCAGATAGTCCCCCCTTCTCTCTTTGGAGATGACCGAGTCATAGATCTGTCCGGTGGTGAAATTATTTTTCTTCGATGTCCTGACATTGGTGTAGCGCTCGTAATGTCCTAAATCGAGGTCCGCCTCTGCGCCGTCATCGGTCACGTAGACCTCTCCGTGTTGGAAAGGATTCATGGTTCCCGGGTCCACGTTGATGTAGGGGTCGAACTTGAGGAAATTGACTTTCAACCCCCTCAGCTCCAGGAGGGATCCAATCGATGACGACGCCAGCCCTTTTCCCAGAGAGGAGACCACGCCCCCGGTCATAAATATATATTTGGTCCTCGAATTCGCCAAAACATCCTCCCTTTCCGTCAACTCGAACAACGGGGAGCCAAAAATTTTTCGATTAACTCAAACCCCTTCTCAATAAAGATTCCGGATTGACCCGCGGAAACCTCATCAAATGTTTTCCCATGGCAGGATCCACCCCCGCCCTCATTGGAATAAATGACAAAAGGAACCGGATCGGCCGTGTGCGTCCTGACGGAAAGAGGAGTGGGATGATCGGGGATGACCAGAACCTTGTACCGTTTGAATTCCTTCATCCCGTCCAAAATCGTCCCCACGATCTTATCGTCAAAGGCCTCGATAGCTTCGATCTTCAATCGAAGATTTCCCATGTGGCTCGCTTCATCAGGGGCCTCGACATGGACATATACAAAATCCTTTTCCCTCAAACCCTTCAGGGTATACTGGGCCTTCCCGTCGTAATTCGTGTCAAAGTATCCTGTAATCCCTGGGACGTCCATCACTTCTAAGCCTGCTAAGATTCCAATCCCCTTGATCAGGTGGACCGCTGAGATCACATAGCCATCTATGGCGAATCGTTCCTTCAGCGGAATCATCCGCGGCGAACGCCCTTGCCCCCAGAGCCAGATGGAGTTGGCAGGAGGGAGTCCCCTCGCCTCACGGGCCTGATTAACAGGATGATTCTTAAGAAGCCGCTGAGACTCCTTCATCAGGGAAAGGACAGGTCCTTCCGCCTGAGGAAGGTAGGAAGATATTTCCTTACCGATGATGTCATGGGGAGGGGGGATTTTCAGTTCCTCCAGGTTTGAGAACTTCGCCGCTCCGTTCTTCAGGACCATCAGATGCCGATAGCTTACCCCTGCATAGAATCGAATCTCATTCGTTCCGATCTCTTTGTCCAAATCAATGATGACCTTCCCCGCTTCCTCATTCGTGATGTGACCGGCGGAGAAATCTTCCATGACGATTTTGCTCCCCTGGAATTTTAGGGTGACCAGATTACATCGGAAGGCAATATCATCCGCCCCAAGTTTGACCTTCAGACTAGCGGCTTCTAAAGGACCTCTTCCGGTATAATAACGGACAGGATCGTATCCAAAGATAGAAAGGTTAGCGATCTCGCTGCCCGGGTTAAAACCATCAGGAATTGTCCTGGCCAAACCGATCTCACCCTGGTTCGCCATCCAATCCATGTGAGGTGTCTCGGCTACCATCAGTGGAGTCTTCCCTCCCAGGCTCTCAACCGGGTAGTCCGCCATCCCATCGCCAACAATAATAACATGCTTCACCTTTTCAGGCATTTCCTGACATCCTCAAAACGTCTAAATATACCAAAAACTTACAAATGTCAAATGAAAAGCGAAAAACGAAAGCAAAAGGCATGCCAAATTCTAGGGAGGGGTGGAAGGTTTACCTTTGACTTTTGGAAGGACCGTCTCTTTTATATAACGGACCACTCTTTCCATCTCCGTTCGGGTGTCCTCATTCTGGCTATGCGGAGGGGGTCTCAGAGGCCCCCCAAACTCTCCTGTCTTAAATCCGATTTTCACTGCCTCTTTCAAAAAAGATTCCGGAAGTTCCTCATTCAGCTCCACCCCGTTCATGACCGCCCATGCCAGTGTCCAGGCCCGTGCCACGTTAGAAATGTTATACCCTCCTCCCCCTAATGCCACCCATCTCGGAGCCAGGTCTTTAATCCTCCTCAGAACTCTTTCGTAGCCGGACAGGGATAGGTGAAGATTTGTTAAAGGGTCATTATAAAACGTATCGACTCCTAATTGGGTCACCACCACGTCGGGTTTGAATGCCTGGACAAGTCCTGGAACAACTTCTTCGAAGGCCCAAGAGTAGACTTCATCATCAGTACCCGGAGGGAAAGGAAGGTTGACGGAATACCCCTCTCCCTCCCCTTTTCCAACCTCATGCTCAAAACCAGTTCCTGGAAAGAGCGTGTATCCGGTCTCGTGGAGTGAAATTGTCAAAACCCGGTTTGTCTCATAGAATGCCTTCTGAACTCCATCCCCATGATGCGCATCGATATCAATATAGGCCACTCTCTTCCCCAGCCTTAAGAGTCTCATGATTCCAATGACAGGATCGTTGATATAACAGAATCCGGAGGCCCGTGCCCTCATCGCATGGTGAAGACCTCCCGCAATGTTAAAGGCAATCTCCCCCTTTCCCTCTGCCACAAAATCAACAGCCTGAAGTGTCGCCCCCGTCACCAGAAGTGACCAGTTATAAAGACCCGGGAAGATGGGGTTGTCTCCCGGTCCCAGTCCGTAGGAATAAGCATTCCCCGATACATGTCCTTCGTCCGCCTGCCTCAATACATTCAGGTATTCCTCGCTGTGAAAAGCGCCCAAGTCTTTTTCTTCAGCTTTGATGGTGGGAATAGACTGAACGGAAGGGAGGTCGAGGAGCCCGTAAGATTTGAGAAGATCATAGGTCAACTTAAGTCGGGTCACTTGAAGGGGATGGGTGGGTCCGTAATCATAATCGAGATAGGCGTCAGTATAGATAAAGGCTGTCTTCATGTGAACGGATTAATTTCTCTTCATGAATGAATCAACGCAAACCCTTCCAAAATGGCCACTCAACTTTACCTTGATATCAACCATTTTTCAAGATTGATTTAAGAAATATTTAGTGAGAGAATATGGGTGCTCAGCTGAAATTAATCATGAGTGAAAAGTGTAGCCATGATTCTCAAGTCATTCATTAGTTTATAAATAGGATTATTTATAATGTTTGTCTTCTTCGTGGCAGCGATTTTGGGCATTATCTGTTACACAATGATTCGGTTCCTTTCCGAAAAGTCTATAAATTTTTTCAAATTGGTAAGGATTCAAGAAACTAATTTGACCAACGGATTTGCGTTATGAAAGATTTCGATATTACCCCGCTGTTCAGATCTCTCTTCTTATTCCTCTGCCTTTCCTCTTTACTCACCTTCGGAGGTTGTGCCACCTTACCAAGATTCGAAGAGATGGTTCAACGATTAGACGTCGAGAAAGAGAAAACTCCGGAGATCGTCGGCCCTCACGGGATCCTCTCTCCTAAAATTAGCAAGGCGGTGATGGAACGGCTGAAAAGGCAAGAGGGGCCAACAGACATTCTGGAGCGCCAGATTGCCTTGGTCGAATCGATCAGCGGCGCCCCCCTGGTGGCGGGAAACAAGGTGACATTACTCATCGATGGACCAGCGACCTACGCGGCAATGTTTAGAGCTATTCAGAATGCCAAAGATCATATCAACCTTGAAACATACATTTTTGAAGATGATGAAGTGGGTCGAAAGTTCGCGGATCTGCTCTTACAAAAACAATCGGAGGGCATCCAGGTGAATCTGATCTATGACAGCTTTGGATGTTTGAATACTCCGGCTGCTTTTTTCCAGCGCTTAAGAGATGGCGGAATTCTGGCACTCGAAAATAATCCAATCAATCCTACCAAAGCTCGAGAAAAATGGCTGCTAAGCAAGCGAGACCACCGAAAGATTCTGATTGTTGACGGGTCCGTTGCGTTTACAGGTGGCGTCAATATCAGCCGGGTTTATTCCAGTAGCAGCCTTTCGGGTGAACATCGTGAAACAAGTATGAACGAGGCCTGGCGTGACACGCATGTCCAGATCGAGGGGCCGGCGGTAGCGGAGCTTCAAAAGCTCTTCTTAGACACCTGGGCAAGAGAAAAAGGTCCCGAACTCTCCCAGAGGAATTATTTTCCTACCCTCAAACGGGAAGGGAGCGATCTCATAGAGGTGGTGGGCAGCACCCCCGGTCAGGAGAACCGGATCACCTATATGATGTACGTATCCGCCTTCATTTACGCCAAGAATTTCATCCATTTGACGAGTTCCTATTTTGTGCCTGATAAGCAAACATTAGAAGCCCTTACGGATGCTGCAAGGCGTGGCGTAGACGTAAAGATTATCCTTCCAGGAACCAGCGATCAAGGCACGGTTTTCTATGCGGGTCGATCTCATTACGCGCATCTTCTAAAATCGGGGGTGAAGCTGTACGAGACCCGTGCCGGAATGTTACACGCGAAGACCGCCGTCATCGATGGTGTCTGGTCGACGGTCGGGTCGACCAATATGGATTTATGGAGTTTTTTAAGAAACGACGAGGTGAATGTAGTCATTCTGGGTCGCGATTTCGCAACAGAAATGGAAGCCATGTTTGAAAAAGATGTCACAGAATCGAATCAGATCTATTTAGAGCAGTGGGAAAAAAGGCCACTCAGTGAACGAATAAAGGAGTGGCTGACGCGTTTATTGCAGTATTGGTTATAGAGATCAATTCAGACCGGACGAGCTATCATGACCAATGTTCTTACCATCCAACACTTTTTTTGACTCCCCATTCAGATATTTTAAAAACTGATAACGCGCCTTGCTTTGGACAGATCGAAATGAGGGAAACTCCTTTTTCAGACCAAGAATTTTTCCACAACAATGGGAATTTTTCGTACACGATCACTCAAACCTTCCCAATCCCTCGCCAGGTGGAAAGCAGGGAATAAAATAACGTTAACTTGGTATTTTGTGATGAAATATTTTGTATTTTTAGATTTCCGCGCAAGGATGATCAGAGATTGAGGTATTTTAGTACTTCCTCTTTCTTGGGGGGAAGAGAAACGGGTTTCTGGGAGACTCGAATGGCGATGTCCGGGTCCTTGAGGCCATGCCCGGTGAGGGTCAAGACCAGCACGTCGCCCTTTTTGAAGAAGCCTTTCCGGTGAAGCTTGATCACGCCGGCCAAGGAGGCTGCCGAAGCAGGCTCGCAGAAGATCCCTTCCAGGCTTGCCATCATCCGGTAAGCGTCGAGGATCTCTTCATCGCTCACCACATCGATCAGACCTCCAGATTCGTCCCGGGCTGCCACGGCCTGCTTCCAGCTGGCTGGGTTCCCGATTCGAATAGCGGTAGCAATGGTCTCAGGCCGCTCAACTACTTTTCCTCTGACAATGGGTGCGGCACCCTCTGCCTGAAATCCTAACATCTTTGGAAGCCCATCTATTCTCCCTTTTTCCCAGTATTCTTTGTAACCTTTCCAATAAGCGGTGATATTGCCCGCATTGCCGACGGGGAGGCAATGGTAAGCCGGAACAAATCCTAAGTGGTCAATCACCTCAAAGGAGGCTGTCTTCTGGCCCTCAATCCGATAGGGATTCAGGGAGTTGACCAGGGTGACGGGTTCTGTTTCGGAGATTTCTCTGACGATGTGCAGGGCCTCATCGAAGTTTCCTTCGATCTGGATGACCTGGGCCCCGTGGGCCATGGCTTGGGACAACTTGCCGAGGGCAATCTTTCCCTCGGGAATGAGAACGTAGGCCTTCATCCCTGCCCTGGAGGCATAGGCGGCTGCGGAGGCGGAAGTGTTTCCGGTGGAGGCACAGATGACCGCTTTGGAAGCCATTTCTTTTGCCATGGAAACAGCTACGGTCATCCCTCGATCCTTGAAAGAGCCTGTTGGATTGAGACCCTCGTACTTGAAATACAAGTCGATCCCCGGAGTCACTTCCTTTTGTATCCGGGAAGATGGGATGAGCGGGGTGTCTCCTTCGAGCAGTGTGATGATGCATTCCTCTTTCGTAACAGGTAAGAAATCCCCGTACTCTCGAATCACCCCTCGCCACATGGCTTTACCCCAATCCGGTACGGAGTTCGGAGTTTTGAGTTCGGAGAAAGACTTAAAAATGATTTAATGCTCCGAACACCAAGCTAATAACTCCGAACTGTCTATTCTAATTCATTCTCGACTCGAATAAACATCGTCTTTCCCAAAATCACTCCCAGCCGGTTAATCTCTTTTAAGGCCCGACGAACGTTCTTTTCTTTGGCCTCATGGGTCATCATGACCACGGGCACCGCGCCATTAACCTGCCTTCCCTTTTGAATCACCGCAGAGATGCTGATATCGTTCTTCCCCAAGATTCCTGAAATTTTTGAAAGCACTCTGGGTCGATCCAATGCCGAGAACCTCATATAGAAAGGCATCATGACATCGTCCATCTTCTTAAGAGGAATTTCTTCTATGGCCCATTCCTGAAAAGAGAGCAGCGGCACCCGCCGTCCGGAGGCCTGGATCAGTACATTCCTCCCCAGTTCGACCAGGTCGCTTACCACGGCACTGCCGGTGGGCATCTGCCCTGCCCCCTGGCCATAGAAGAGCGCAGGTCCAACGGCATCCCCTTTTATATAAATCGCATTGAAAACCCCCTCTACCGTCGAAAGCAAATGCGCTTCAGGAATCATCGTAGGATGGACATGGGCTTCTATCCTGCCCTTCTCCATTTTCGCAATGGCCAGGAGCTTGATACGATATCCAAATTCTCGACTGAATTGAATATCCAGAGGTGTGATCTCGGAAATTCCTCCAATGAATATGTCTTTAAATCTGAGAGGGGTTCCAAAGGCGAGGCGGGTCAGGATGGCCAGCTTGTGAGCCGCATCGATCCCCTCAATATCGTAGGTCGGGTCCGCTTCCGCATATCCTTTCTCTTGGGCTTCCTTTAAGACTTCTTTAAAGTCTCCTCCCTCATCCGTCATCTTGGAAAGGATGTAGTTGGAAGTCCCGTTCAGAATTCCAAAGATCGAATGGATTCGGTTGGCAACCAGGCCCTCCTTGATCGACCGGATGAGCGGAATGCCCCCGCCGACCGAGGCCTCGAAGTTGACATCCACGCCAAAGCGATGGGCCTCCCTGAAGATCTCATCTCCATGAAGGGCAAGAAGGGCTTTGTTGGCGGTGACGATATGCTTCTTATTCCGAATGGCTTCCAGGATAAAGGTTTTGGCAGGTTCAACGCCTCCCATTAACTCCATGACGATATCGATTTCAGGATCCTTGATCACATCCTCGGCTCTGCGAGTGAGGACTCCCGGCTTTACCTTCACTCCGCGGTCTTTCTTTAAATCGATGTCGGCAATTCGCTTCACGACGAGCTTGGCTCCCATACGCTTTTCGATCAGCCTCGAATTTTTCTGCAGGATTCTTACCACGCCGGAACCTACTGTCCCGAAACCGATCAGACCGACCTTGATTTCACGCATATTTTCTTTCCCTTTCCCTCACCCTCCCCTTTCCCCACGGGGAAGAGGGATGAGGTGAAGGGGTCATTTGGTCATTCCATTTTGGAGCTTATTCGGGGTTTGGGATTTGGAATTTATCCTTATAAATTCTTTTTCAGAACCTTCTGAATCCCTTTGACCGCCTGTTTGATGCGAGCCTCGTTCTCTACCAATGCAAACCTCACAAAGCCCTCCCCAGATTCACCAAAACCGATTCCCGGGGAAACAGCCACTTTTCCCTCTCTTAGTAAGAGCTTCGAAAAGTCAACCGACCCCATCTTTTTCAAGGGCTTTGGAATTTCTGCCCACACGAACATCGTTCCTTTGGGTTTTTCTAGCTCCCAACCGACTCGTTTCAATCCATTGACGAGAACATCCCTCCTCTTCCGGTATTCCTCTACGGTTTGACGAACACAATCCTGATCTTCATTGAGGGCAATGATGCCCGCAATCTGAATGGGTTGAAAGACTCCGTAATCGAGATAACTCTTCAATCTTGCTAAAGCCGCCAGCATCTCGGCATTTCCCGCTGCAAAACCCACTCGCCAGCCGGGCATATTGTAGCTTTTAGAAAGAGAGGTGAATTCCACCCCTACATCCTTTGCCCCTTTGACCTGAAGGAGGCTGGGAGCCTTATACCCGTCGAAGACGATGTCCCCGTAAGCCAAATCGTGAACGATCATCAGATGATGCTCTTTCGCAAAAGCTACCAGATCCTCGAAGAAATTAAGGTCCACCACGATGGTGGTAGGATTATGGGGGAAACTTACAATGATCATCTTCGGGTGAGGCCAAGTCTGTTTGGTGGCCGCCAATAACCTTTGGAAAAAATCCTCTCCTCCCGCCAAAGGAACAGAACGGAGATCTCCTCCTGCAATCACGACCGAATAGGCGTGGATCGGGTAGGTCGGATCCGGGACGAGGACAACATCTCCAGGGCCAAGGGTGGCTAAAGCCAGGTGTCCGAGTCCTTCCTTGGCGCCGATGGTGACCACACTCTCTGTCTCCGGATCGAGATCGACGTCGTAACGTCTTTGGTACCAGTCGGTGATCGCACACCTCAATTTATAGATTCCCTTCGAGGCAGAGTATCGGTGATTCCTTGGATTCTTTACGGCATCAATTAATTTATTAACGATATGTTTAGGCGTAGGCAGATCAGGGTTTCCCATGCCCAAGTCAACGATATCCTCTCCCCTTCGTCTCGCCTCCGTCTTCAATTGATTGACAATCCCGAAGATATAAGGCGGAAGCCTCTCCATTCGATGAAATCCTGAGCCTTCAGGACGAAACATTTCCATAACACTATTTCCTTCCACTGAAATGGAATAAAAGAACTTGATCCCCCTACCCCGCCTTATCGAACGGAAGGTGTAAGAAAATTGTCCCGTTTGCAAAGGGGGGGGCAGGATGACTCCATAAGTAAAACTTTGGACATATCCTTGCTCGGCCGACTCCCCGAATTTTTTCAAGGCCTTAGGACGGCAAAAGGGAGATTTTCCTTAAACGGTTAACATAATTTCCTTATCTTTTCAATTCCCTCTGTCTTGAAATCTCATAGGGTTCAGAGTATTACCCGATCGTGGCCAGTTCCATTCTCCCCTTCCATCGCTTAATCAAAACATCCTTCACTCCCGCATGAGAAGGAAGAGTGAGTCGAGGGTCTTCCTGAATGAGCCGAAAGGCTTCCTTTCTTGCTTCAATCAAGATTGGAGTATCCCGGAGGATATGGGCCACCCTGAAATCCGGCAGTCCTGACTGCCGGACGCCAAAGAATTCTCCAGGTCCCCTGAGGGCCAAGTCCTCCTCGGCAATCTTAAACCCATCGGTTGTCTTCTCCATGGCTCGAAGCCGAGCTTTAGCCTCCTCGGAAGACCGGTATTGGGCCAGTAAAATGCACTTCGAGGGGTAACGCGCTCGGCCAATCCTTCCCCTCAACTGATGGAGCTGAGAGAGGCCGAATCGTTCTGCATGCTCCACCACCATCACAGAGGCGTTGGGGATATCGATTCCCACTTCGATCACGGTCGTGGCGACAAGGATCTGAATCCTTCCTTCCTTCACCTCCGTCATGATGGACTCTTTCTCGTCACTCTTCATCCTGCCGTGGAGCAGGCCAATCCGAAGCTCTGGAAAGACTTCTTTCTGGAGGTGCTCGGCCATTCTTGTGGCATCCTTGAGATCCAATTTCTCAGACTCGTCGACCAAAGGATAGACAACGAATGCCTGGCGACCCTTTTTCACTTCCGCCTCAACGATACGATAAACTTTTGTCCTGGCAGGTTCAGGAAAGACCTTGGTCTCGACGGGCACCCTTCCGGGTGGCATCTCATCGATGAGTGAAACGTCAAGATCCCCATAAATCGTCATAGCGAGGGTTCTCGGGATGGGAGTTGCTGTCATGACCAGAACGTCAGGGTTTTCCCCCTTTTTTTTCAAAAGCCCTCTTTGAACCACGCCGAATTTGTGCTGTTCATCAATGATGGCCAAGCCCAAGCGGTTGAAATCAACCGCTTCCTGAATCACAGCATGGGTCCCGATCACCAGCTGGACATCTCCGTTCTGAATTCTTTGATAAAGTTCTTCTCTCTCCGAACCTTTGACATTGCTGGTTAACAGGGCCACTCTGACTCCCAACGGTTCCACCCACCGATGGAGGTTGAGAAAGTGTTGCTCGGCTAAAACTTCCGTGGGTGCCATGATGGCAGCCTGATAACCACATTCGACCACATCCAGACAGGTTAAGAGGGCGACGACCGTCTTTCCGCTCCCCACATCTCCCTGGATCAATCGGTTCATGGGATGGGGTTTTTCCAAATCATCCTTGATTTCTGCCAAAACCCTCTCCTGGGCGCGGGTTAATTTGAAAGAGAGAAGACCTAATAATTTCTGGGCTAAGAGGCCGTGGGTTTTGAAAGAGATCCCTGTCTCCAGTGCTACTCCTGTTTTCTTCAACGCCATGCCGAGTTCCAAGAAAAAAAATTCATCAAAGATGATCCGTCGGTGACCGTCTGAGCGCTGGAGGTTGAGAACATCAACGGGTTCCCCCTCAGGGGGAAAATGGACCCTCCTGAACGCCTCCGAAAAATCAATCAGGTCCTGTCGCTCTACGATCTCTGGTGGGATGGGACTCGAAAGCTCATCCGCATATCCATCCAAGATGGTCTTCATCAACCTCCTCAAAGTCCTCTGGTAAAGTCCTTCTGTTTCGGAATAGATGGGAACGATCCGTTTGAAGTTGAGATAGTCCTTCTCAACGTCCCCATCCACGATTTCCACATCAGGATGATGAATCTCCCTCTGGTAGTTGAACCATCTCACCTCACCGGAGAAGATCAGTTGGCGGCCTTTCTTAAATCGCTCCCTGAGATACCTCTCGTTGCCATGAAACCACTTCAACGTGATCGTACCGCTCCCATCCCCAACCACCGCCTCGAAGACTCTCTTTTTCGCCTTCTGATAATATGCAACTCCCGACAACAGTATCTCCCCCAGGCCTGTCTCCTTTCTTCCGGCTTTGAGTTCGGAGATTTTTTTCAGGTTGCTTCGGTCTTCATAGCATCGTGGCAGAAAGTAGAGGGCATCCTCAACAGTCAGAATCCCTTTTTTCTCAAAGACCTTGGCGAGCTTGGGTCCTACCCCTTTCACATACTGAATAGGGGTGAGGAGCCGGTTTTTGGAATATTGCGGTTGAGACCGAACCATAGAGATAACGCAGCGTCGGCATTTAGTGCCGACCTGATCTGAGACCGCCCTTAGTCAATGAGGGCGCTACCGCCTTTATATAGGCCTTTTTACAGGACGGGCACTGGATCTCGTTCTCCCCTATCTTCAAATCCAATTGGTCATAAGAGACGGGTTGACCACAATAAGGACAACGATAGGAAAACTCCTGAATCACCCGTTCTTCTAATTCCATCTTTTTATAACGTTTATTTCTCCCTTTCATTGAGAGCCTTCAACCTATAGCCTCTAACCTAATTTTCTCAAAACTATACTAAAACTGTTCCTAGGAATCAAGGAACAGCGAGAGGAACAGTACATAAATTTTTTTATAAAGTTTTTGTGCCCTGGGCTCTTATCATCCAAAAATAAAAAGAGGTTGGGAGATCGTCCCAACCTCTTTTTCCCTGGTGCCCAGCACCAGAGTCAAAGATGAGCATGACTCAGAAGGCTTATTCTGCCTTCTTCCAGGTTTTGTCGGGATCGAATTTCTTCATGGCTGCGGCAATCTTCCCAGTATCTTGACCCAGGTTCTTCTCATACACCACACCATCCTGGTTCACAGTAAAGGTCATGATCCCGGAGTTGCCATATTCCGCAGGATAGGCAACTAAGGCAAATCCGCCGATCATCTTGCCATTCACCACATAATCGTATTCCCCTCCCGGTGCACTCTTGCCCTGGGACTTTAGAATCCTATAGTAATACCCATGATAAGGGTTTCGTCTTCCAACAGGTCTCTCTCCAGAGTATCCCTCCGTGTCAGCCTTGGCGATGAGAGGGCCAAGAGGGCTTTGGGGTTCGCCCTCTTTTGCCTCCCAGTAAAGGCCGTTCTTTTCCCCCTTCTTGCTGATAATTCTCTGTGCGTATTCCAACACCTTGTCCCCATCCCGGTCCTTCAGCACGTATTCACGCTGTGCGTCCACGCAGGCCAGGCACACTTGGATGGCATTGAGTTCATTGCGGCCGATCCTGCGGTTGAGGATCTCTTCCCTACCCGCTATCGTATCAAAGAGCCAATATTCGCCTTTCTTAACAACAGGAATCGGAAAAGGCCAATCTCCATTTCCTACATGGAGGATGACTCTCGTATCATTCTCATTCACCAGCTTGTTCATTTCTTCATAGGCCTTAACAAAATGTTGTCTTCCTGTCTCGTCAGCAACCTTATCTCCAGAGGAAACTAATTCCTTCCCTTTAGGACCAAAGATCGCCAATAATTCCTTCGTATCATTTCCTTTGACCGCTTCGGTCAGTGCCTTAACGGCATCCTCAGGGGACTTGAAACTTTTTTGGCTACCCTCTGCCGCAAAAGCACCCTGATGGAAACCGGCTAACATCATCACTCCCGCGACGATTGCAAAACCAAAACGGGAGATCGAATGCTTCTTCTGATTCCATGTATTGATAAACATCGCTCTTTCCTCCATCGAACTATTATGTTCAAATCGTCTGCTCAACCCTTAACGGGGACGGCCGACATTGCCCTTGCTCCCACCGCCGCTGCCACCGCCACGACCAACATTGCCTTGGCCCACACTGCCTGCACCTTTTGAAGACATGCTCTGGCGGCTCTGGAAACCACGATTGCTCTGTATTCGCGCATCGCTTCCTCGCCCCACGCCCCCAAAGGCGCTTTTGTTCTTACTAAGATCAGGGCTTTGTCGAGTAGGTACTGAAGCCTGTTTCCCCTTTGTTTCCGCAGGACCCTTAGGAGTAACTCCTGAAGCCTTTAGGCCTTGTGTTCCCGCAGGACTCTGACGAGTAGCTACTGAAGCCTGTTGGCCCTTTGTTTCCGCAGGCCCCTTGGGAGTAACTCCTGAAGCCTTTAGGCCTTGTGCTGCCGCAGGACTCTGACGAGTAGCTACTGGACCCTGTTGGGATTTTGTCTCCTGTCCAAAGCCTCGGAAGTCCCGACGGGTCTCCGCTCCCTTTACTGACTGGCCATAACGTTCCCGGGTCGCCTCATTCCTATAAGTCACACCCTTCCGATGGCTCACATCGTGCTGCCACCGAGTCGTTTGGATGTTTGTACGAGTGATGCTTATGTTACGGTTAATGTTTATGTTGCGGTTGACGTTTACATTCACATAATGATGGCGCCAATCCCAGTATCCCCATCCATGATCCCAGGCTCTGCCCACGGTTACGCCTCTCCAAAAGCCGAATCCTCTGACGAAAATCACCCCGGGAGGAGGTGGGAAAAAGAAGGGAGGAAAAGCCGGGTACCACCAAGGCCCATAAATCACAGTCGGGTCGTAGACCGGCACATAGACCACCTCCGGGTTCACAGGCTCAATGACGATGCTCCCATCTTCTGCCATCACTCTCTGTTCTTCGATGTCCCTCAGGTTGCCCGCAGCCTGCGCCCTGGCCCTCAATCTCTGAACTGTATCCATCACTTCGTCTTGTTGATCCAGAAAGGCATCGCCCAGCTTCTGGGTCCACTCCAGCCTTTCGCTCATCATCGACAAGACCTGTGGAAAAGGCACCAGGGCTTTTACACTGGAATCCCACTCTTTTTGGTCCAGGGCATCGTTGAGTTGATCGCCCCCAAGATTTCTATTCGCCTTTGTCCACCGGTCCGCCTGCACTACCTCAAGGGGGTAGGTGGCCGCCATCAGAATCTGGGCCAGAAGGGAATCAGGATAAAGCGCAACGGGTGCCAGCATCTGATCCAATTCTTCCTGCCTGAATTGTCTCGCTGCCGGCTGGTCCTGGGCAAATCCCCAGGGTGGTATCACCATGAACAGGATGAGAAGGCAAATCAACGTCTGTATAAAAAACTCTTTTGTCTTCATGGAAAGTCCTTTCTCGTCGTCGATACGGAGTAAATCATTTTGTGGTTTATCATTTTCTCACTACAATATCATATGACACGTTACCCAGGAAATCAAATTCTAAGTCGAATTTTTGAGCCGCTGTAAAAAATCACTTTCCGGCAGCCTCTTATAAATTTAGCGCAAAGCTTCGATGGCTCTTTCGACAGTCTTTCCTTCCAGGGAGACTTCCCTGTAAATACCCTCCGCGGCCGCTGCATCCAGCCGATAAAAATCTCTTTCCACGGGAGTGATAAGGAGACCCCCCATATCGATCACCCCCGGGCTGACCACAACCCGGGCATCCCCTTCCTTGAAAAAGGCTCCCGGACGGTGTTTTCGGCGCGGAAAGATTGCAAGATACCATTTCCTCTCCCTCTGGAAGCCGGCGATGTTGATCATGGGCTCCTCACTAACGAGAAGAATATTCTTCAACGCATTTAGAAAGTCCTCGAAAGCTCTGATCACAGCCATTGGGTCATCTCCCTCCAGAACGATGACCTCCCGCCCCAGATCGCTCATGCGATAGAGGAGAACGCTGTCAACCCGTGTCATCAAAGTGCGTCTTCTCCCCTCCTGAACCTCTTTCTCGATTGGCATCTTTCCCGATGGGCCTGCCTGGAAATGAAGGTGATCCGGTGCAGAAGCGCCGCATTGGGGTCCGTTGTAGAGGACCATCCAGTCGGAACCAAAATCGGTCATGAGCTGGAGAAGGGTGCCGATAGACTCAGCGATGGCCTGGTGGCGATGGTCCAGATGGGAGATCGTGAAGTGAGAAGAAAAAACAGGCATGGGATTGCAGAGGATTAAGTATTCGCTTCGGTAGAGGATTCCTTTCTGGCCTTCAGGGAGATTATCGAGGCAGAGGAAACATTGCCGTTCTTTTGCATTTCCTTCGCCTACGCCGGCCAGGCTGTTCTTGATTCTTCCGGGATTGTACTGGAGGCGGATGGGACATCCCCTTCGACGGACATCCCGCTCCCTGACGCCCTTAAGCGATTCGTAGGCTTCCCGAAGCTCCAGCCACACCTTTTTCTGCTCTGAGAGGAGTTCGAGACAGAGTTCAGGAAGGCTCCTCCCCCTACTCCCTTCGTCGAAAGCGGCATAAATCTTCCGACGAAGAAATGGGCTCCCTCCTAATTTCTTATAGCCGATGAGATGACTCACCGTCGTCTCTCCCATGGTAAAAGGTTCTTCCCGGACAAACTGGAATCCCATCTTCCTGTAAAAGGCAAGGGTTTGCCTGTTTTTCACCATCACGCCGATCCACAGTCGATCAAGACCCTTTTCTCCGGCGTAGCCTTCCGCCGCCTCAAGAAGTCGCCTGCCCATCCCCTGACCTTGAAATCCTGGAAGAAAATACAGCGAAGGGACATAGAGACGATCCTCATCCCGGTTGAAGAAAAGTCTTACGTAACCCGCGATTTGATGATCCTTCTCTGCAATGAAACCATACGCGAACGGATCATCAAACATGCCGAACAGGGACGCTTCCGTATAGTGAATGTCGAAATAGGATCTCAGGTCGCTTTCAGGAATGAAGCTCGAGTATGTAGCCATCCAGGACTGCCAGGTTATTCTTAGGATGGAGGCGACATCCTCCTTCTGCCAGGCTCGAATCATGATTCCCACGGCTGGAGATTATCCTCCTTGATACATTACCGAGATGGGAAAATAATGTCTCCGTGTCCGGACCCGTGACACCCGACACGGTCACGGACCCTTCGCTATGCCCTATGCGCCATGCTCCCTGCAATTTTCTTTCGGGCGAGGATTTCGTTGGTCCGAATCTTGTCCTTGAAGGCATTGTTCCGGTTTGCCTCTTCAATGCTGAGCGCCGAGTCGGTGTTGCCCGGCCAGCGTTTGCAGAGGTAGAGGCTTTCATAGATTCTTCCGATCCGGTATTCCCGGCAGATTCGCAAGGCTGCTGCATAATCCTCACCGTAGCTCACATTGAGAAAACCGAAATTACGCATGAGGCCGGTATTGAAAGCCCGCGGCGCACCCAAACCATTGATGCGCAAAGCATTGTTGTGACCGTTCTCATCCGTCCATTCGCGATGGTCGATGAGGCCCGGGGGAATTTCTTCCAACCTCGAATCGACGAGCGTGTAGGAGCCAATCACCAGAGCATAGTTGCCCTGACGGAGCATGTCGACCATCTTCTGCAAGGCACGGGCGTTGCTGTAAAGATCGTCCGAATCGAGCTGAACCGCATAACGGCCGCAGGCTTCGTCCTGAATGGCCTCGTTCCAGCAGCCACCGATGCCAAGATCGGTTCTCCTCGGGGCGATGAGCTTCAGACTGGAACCCTGACGGGCCAGATCGGAGAGGATGACCGTCGTTCCGTCTGCCGAGTGGTTGTCCACGACGATCACATTGAATGGAAAATCCGTTTTCTGTGACAGGGCGCTTTTCACGGCCTCGGCAATCGTTTCTTTCCGGTTCCGGACGGGAATGACGACTGACGCCTCCACCGGGAACGGCTTCGATGTCTGCTCAACCTCCCTAAGTAGATGAGCCGGCAGATAAGCCCCTATCTTCCTCAAGTAATCCGTGAAAACTGCTTCCATTTCCTTCTGGACAACTTCATTGCCGGGATCGAGGTAAACAAATATCTTTTCACTGCCCGACGGCTCGTCCGTACCGATCAAAGAATAGAGCGGCTCCTGAAGATGATGCACAGAATGGTCGATGGAGACCTTCAGACGAAGGTCGTAGAGACAGGCAGATTTGAGGTCGGGTATGAGACCGTATTTTTTCACTGACTTTCGGATGGCGGCGACTGATAAGAGGATCATGGCTCCGAAGTCAAAATCATCGCGGACGCTTCCCCGCTGATAATCATTCAGTGGATGAAGGATCTTCCCGTGTTCGCCTTCGTCATAGAAATCAGAATAGACCAGGCCTGCTTTTATGGACTCTGCCACTCTCAGGATTTTCTCCAAGGCTTTAGGTTCGATAGAAATTTGTTGGATCCCTGGCAAGAGAAGTAGATACTTCGTTCGGATTCCAGCCAGAATCAGGCTGAGTGTTTTGTATGAGGGAAGAGGCCCGGAAACGAGAACACGACACCTGGGAATTTTCAGATGAACCGGCTCCTGACTTAAAATCACGACGCGTTCAACCAGGTCTGACTTCGTCAGGAAAAGCAGCGACTTCTCAAAAAAAAGTTCCTGGCTATAAAGGGTGACCACAGTGAAAGGCTTCATTATGATTAATATGGTCTGCATTATACACTACCCTTTGACTTTTTGGAAGTATTCTAGGCGACCCCCATGATTCTTTCGGTTCTTGCAACGCAGCAAAGGTGAATGTATAAATAGAGGCTCTGTAGACTCAAGGCGCATTGGAGGCTCCAACCGAAGATTCTTAAATGGTTAAGATAAAGGGCGACGCTCTCGAAGAGAAATCGTTGGGTCGATTGGGACGTGAAAAGATGAACCAGCACGAGAACAGAGCCAGTAAATGGCCCACATTGATTGCCACGACCATATCGTATTTTCTGACGCCCCTGGCATTGTCTTCAGTCAGTGTCGCCCTCCCTTCCATGGGCAGGGAATTTTCTGCCAACGCCCTTACGTTAAGCTGGGTGGCCACGACTTATTTGTTGACCTCCGCCATATTCCTCGTCCCCATCGGAAAACTGTCGGACATCTACGGAAGAAAAAAGATTTTCATCTTTGGGAACTTCCTATTTGCCGTCTCTTCTTTCTTGATAGCCCTTTCCCCAAATGCCGAAACAGTCATTCTCCTCAGGGCACTCCAGGGCATCGCCTGCGCCATGGTCTACGGGACAGGCTTAGCGATTCTCACGTCCGTCTACCCTCCTGACGATCGAGGCAAGGCTTTAGGAATCAATGTAGCAGCGGTATATCTGGGGCTTTCTTTTGGTCCCTTCATTGGGGGTGTCTTCACCCAGCATTTTGGATGGAGGAGCACCTTCTTTCTTAACGTACCCTTCGGTATCTTTATCGTGGTTTACTGTTTGTGGAAGTTAAAAGGAGAGTGGGCCGAGGCGAGGGGTGAAACGTTCGATTATACCGGGGCTTTCATCTATTCTATTACGGTCCTTTCCATCGTTTTCGGGTCCTCTCTGCTCCCGGAGAGATCCAGCATAATCCCGATAGCGATCGGCATCGTCGGCGTGATAGCCTTTGTCAACTGGGAGACGAGGGTAAAAAATCCTCTTATAGACATAAGACTTTTTAAGACCAACAGGGCCTTTACGCTCTCGAATATGTCGGCATTTATCAACTACGGGGCAACATTTGCCATAGGATTTCTATTAAGCTTCTATCTTCAGCATATCAAGGGTTTCAGCCCCCAGAATGCAGGCTTGGTGATGGTTTCGCAACCAGTCGTACAGGCTCTTTTGTCGCCTGCTGCCGGCAGAATATCCGATAGGGTGGAGCCCAGGATCGTCGCTTCCGTGGGGATGGCATTGACGGCGGCGGGGGTATTCCTCCTTGCACTCCTCAAGGAAAACACATCTACCGTTTTCATCTTGACGAGCCTGGTCATTCTCGGCAGCGGCATTGCCATTTTTTCATCACCGAACGCGAACGCCATTATGGGCTCTGTGGAAAAGAGATACTATGGCGTTGCTGCCTCTCTGGTATCGACCATGCGTCTCTTCGGACAAATGTTTAGCATGGGTATCGCCATGCTGATCTTTGCCTTATATATCGGGAGGGTGGAAATTTCACCGGCGTACTATCCCCATCTCCTAAGGAGTGTTAAGGCTGCTTTCACGATATTCGGGATCCTCTGTGTCGGCGGGACATTTGCTTCACTCACCAGGGGGAACATACGGGGGGCATAGGGTCAAGTCTATCTTCTTACCATAAGAAAGGGTTCATGCTGTGAACCATCTCATATATGGGTAGCCGACAGCGAGGAGGACAAGAAGGAATATCAGTCCAAAGATCAACCCCAGGGCCCAGAAACTCTTACGCTCTATATATCCGCTTCCGTAATAGATGGGGGACGGCCCCATTGCGTAGGGTGTTAGGATACCCATCAGACCCAGTGTATAACAGAACATTAAGGCGAGGAGTTTTATGGGCATTTCAGGCACGGCCATGGCGATTGCCAGGAATACCGGGAGCAAGGCCGCTGTATGCGCCGCCAGACTGGCAAACATATAATGGACAAGGAAGAAGATCGCAACAAGAAAGCCCACCATTACAACAATAGGCATCCCCTTCAGGGCTCCAGCGGTGATGGCAGCAAACCAATCGAGGAATTTCACCAATCTTAAACCCTCGGTCAGGGTGACGAGCGTGGCAAACCAGACCAGCACGTTCCAAGCTTGTTTACAGCTCAAGATATCATTCCACTTGAGAATGCCTGTGAGGATCATAAGGCAAAGCACCACAAGGGCTACTGTCGTGGCATCAAGCCATCTGGAGCCAAAAATCCACAGGGTGAGCGCGCAAATACCGAGGAGGGCCATGATCCATTCTTTTCGTGTTATTCTACCCGCTTTGGACAGTTCCCGGTTAGCCCACACGACGACATCCTCACTGACTTTGACAGTAGGCGGGTAGATCTTGTAGACAAGAGAAGGGACGAGCAGAAAAAGGAGTAGCCCTACCGGCAAAAAACCGACAAACCACTCGCTCCAGGTGATGCTTACCTTTGCCGCTTTATTAACCAGCTCCAACGCCAGGAGATTAGGCGCCAGGCCGGTTAAGAACATGGAACTCGTAACACATGTTGACGCAAGCGCTGTCCACATCAAGTACGAACCAATCTTGCGCCCTGTCTCCCCGGGGAGAGACCCATAAAGGGGTGGAATGTTTTTGATAATGGGAAAGATCATACCTCCGCTACGGGCTGTGTTGGAGGGGGTGAAAGGCGCCAGAAGCAGATCCGTTATCGCTACGGCGTAACCGAGACCCAGTGTCTTCTTCCCCAACCATTTCACCAGATTCAGAGCAATACGACGGCCCAGCCCCGTCTTTTCATAACCCATGGCAAACATATAGACTATAAAGATCAGCCATACTGTCCCATTGCTAAATCCCGAAAGTGCCCATCTTAAAGAATCGGACGGTTTGGGTGCTACCATGAGTAAGCTTCCCGCCAGGGCAACACCGATCATCCCCACCGCTCCTGCCGGTATTGGCTCGAGAATCAAGGCAACAATGACGGCAGTGAATAAGGCAAAATAATACCAGGCATTCGGTTTCAAACCTTGAGGAACAGGAATTAAGTAAAGGGCTATCCCTGTGAGCACCGGTACAAAGGCTTTCCAATACGGCAACCTTTTCACTCCAATTCCTCCCGGTATGATTTCACTTTTTCCATAGCCTGCCGTCTTTGCATGGGCTCCGGAGATCGGAGCATCACTGACGAGCTCGGACCACTCCTTGCTTCCGTCCTTACCTCACAGAGAACTTTGCATTTTTTGACGGAATCGCTTTGGTAACTTCTTTATCAGGGGGTGTCTCATTTGTCAATCGAATAAGAAACTGCCCACACCGCGTACGGCAAGTCGTCACTTCTTGCTTTCTCCGGGAATCAATGAGGTGGGATTGAAAGCGCTTCTCTGCAGAGATTGGAGGCCACGATCACATCGAACTAACTGGGATTCCTCACACACCACATGTCTGATTCTTAATTCAATCTGGGTTGTCGGCGATAAAGATCTCCGGAATACCGCCTTCTCGCGGGGCTTCATGGGAGCCGGAAGAAACACCCGTCCTCCTTTCGAAGTTGACTAAATTCGTTGTTACGAAGGAAGTCAATTTGAGGACTTCGAATTCACATTCGACCCGAAGGTAATAGATAACGTCGTTTATGTTATCGCTCCTTGTAACAAAGTCCTGTGACATCCCTCGCCCATAATGCAACAAAAATTGCATCAGCTCCTCATTTCTTATCATAGGATATCTCCCTCCCAAATAGATTCGTGAAGGACTCCTCGAGAAAGATACCGATGCGGTTTGCCCTCTTCTTTCCGATGAGCCTCCCGAGATGATACTGGAATGACAAGATCTTATTGATTATTCCGCTTCTCATTGCGTCGAAACCGTCACCCTTGTACTAAAAAACCGGATTGCCTTTTTTGTAAAAGCCACGGCAATCCGGTTCCTGTGAGATTTCACTTCGGTAACCCGGCTATCCCAGCGGGACCCGTGGCTTTCCCCGCCTGCTCCGTCTTCGGAACAGTGGACCCCCCGCCATTTACAGCGGGCAGGCGCCCCACGATTGCTCGTGGTTTGGCTTTATCGGCAAATTTGATTCATGGTTCTTTCTATTGTCCTAAAGTGAGCAATTTCAATGCCAAGAACGATTAATTCCTATAATGAATTGATATTTAAAGACCTTCTAAAAAAAGTGCAGAATTTCACAGGAGTGAGATTTATGACATTTTTTGACTCAAAGACTGACAATCAACCTTTCCACTTTCCCCGGTCTAAAGCCCATGGGGGTTTTGTGCCGTCGAAGTATCAACTTTTCGGCTGGGGGTTTTCGGTCCTGTTACCGCTATCGTCCGCATTCTCATAGATGACCAGATTACGCATAAACATTTCCAGTTTCGCCTCCATCTCTTTCTGACCGACGTTCCCCTGCTTTATGAACCCGACTGTGTACAGAACGGAACCGGAGGCGTCTTCCTTTTTCGCCGTTTGCCTGCCCCGGTTGTATGTCGTAGAGATGATCGTAACCTTATCCTTGTAATAAGAAGAGCGATTGTAGGGGAATTTTCGCTCCACCATATTCTCCCAATTGCTCTGATATTGATCGCCAAGTTCTTTCGGAGGCTTTATCATTCTTGAGACAGCGTAGCCGATCTGATTGTATTTTTCTTCGGTTGCCATAATCCCGTTGATGTCCCAAACCGTCTTGCCCTTCTCCTCAAAGTAGCCGAAATCAAGCTGGAAGCTACTCTTATCAGAAATTTTCATGATATCGGGGCCGTAAGACAGAGAGAGTCTAGCCGATTTGTACGTGAAAATCTTATTGTTCTCAATATGAATGTCAAAGGTAGAAAAGACGGAGGGAAGGAGGCCCTTCATGCTCAGGAATTCCCGCCACTCTTTGAAGGAGCCGTAATAGGACACATAAATAAAATCCGAGAGCACTTTCAGGTCGGGGATGTCTCCCTGGTCAACGTCACCCGTCTGGTCCGTTCTCATCATGACGATGCAGCCTCCGGGAACCGGGAGAGAAAAGGTCACCACCTTCCTGTCGTCATATTCGACGAGCCACGTATGCACCATCCAGACCCTTCCGTAGGAATCCGTGAACCGGTAATCTTCAAAGGCGCGGCCCATCGACGTGATCTTGATATTTTCCGGTCCGATCGCTCTATAACGGCCACACCCCTTGAGAATTGTATCCATAAACACCTTCGAGTCGCCATAAAGCGTTTCCAGAGGAACGTCGTCCGGTTTGCGGACATATAGGAAGACCGTGCTCCCCAGTGTGCCGTAGGTGAGATGACCATTGTTCCCCAGGTCGGCATCTCTCGTCCCGCTGGGATAAAAGGCATCCCAGTTGCCGTCCTTACCCTTCATAATAAGACGAGGGAAGACCGCGTTATAGCTCTTATAGAACAGACGGGTTGATCCTGGGCCATGAGGAAATATGGTGTCCCGATTCTCAGCAAGAAGGCCCTTGAGGAGCTTGTTGGAAAACTGAGCTGTGATCGCATTCAGCTCGCTGTCCAATTCCTGGTAGGTCTTGGGCAGGGTGATCTCTTTTTTCAGGATTTCTCTCTTGGTCATATCCATATTATCCAGGGTGTAGCGCATTTTCGTCTGGACAACTGCCACGTTCTTGTTGGCGTTGATGACTTCAAGGATCGGGACGGCGTAATTGAGGTTCTCGTTCGGGGACTTTCTCAGCACGATGCCGATGACTTTTCCATTCTGGTCAAGGAGCGGACCACCGCTATTGCCGGGAGAGGCCGCGGCGGAGAAACGTATCCACTTCCACTCCCCCGCTTCTTCCTCAGGTGTGTCGGAAGTATAGAGACCATCTCTGATTACAATTCCCTCCCCGAGGGCATTGCCTACGGCATACACTTTTTGATTGACCCGGGGGTTCTTATTCGTTGGCAAAAATCCTTTCGCTTTGGCATTGAGGAGTGAGAAGACGATGAAATCCCTGTTTTTCGAGTACTTGAGGACTTGTCCGATGGAGTAAACTTTCCCTTCCCTATCCCTGAGAAAGATCTCCTTGAATTGACTCCCGCTTCCCAGGTTCATGACATGCGCTGCCGAAACAAACTCCGAAGGGCTGATGGCGAACGCCGTACCGATTGAATAGTATTTGTCCGTCCGTACGGAATAAGGAAGAAGATCCATCGGCAAGGGTTTCTCGTATTGCAGGGAGTCGGTCGTCGGCTTCGGCTCCACTACCTCATACACGGCATCACTGATGGCATCCATCACACGGGAATCCAGCGTTGTGCCTCTTGAAGCTGACCCATGGGATCCTGCACACCCTATCAAATCCAGAAAAAGGAAGACCGATACCACAACCAACACATTCCTCAACGCCTTCATACCTTTTATCTCCTTCGTGATCGAACCCCGGTGACCATGATCTCCTGC
>JBAVGF010000102.1:0-7320 GCA_049684675.1 Thermodesulfobacteriota bacterium
TTTGTCGATTTGAGTTTGCCCATTGAATCAGGACTCCCGAGTGACCCTCCGATGATGATTCCAAAAATCGATTATGTCGATCACACCCAGGGCGCCGAACGGATGAAGGAGTTCTTTCCGGGAGTAACGCCCGAACAGTTACCCGGCGGTTTGGGTTGGGCCGTGGAGTTTCTGACGTTGACAACCCATTCGGGAACGCATTTGGATGCTCCCTATCATTATCACCCGACCATGGACAAGGGAAAACTTTCGCTAACCATCGACCAGATCCCCCTTAATTGGTGTTTTAGCAACGGGGTCGTCCTCGATTTTCGCCACAAGGCCGACGGTGAAAGGATTAGGGCAGGGGACATAGAGAAGGAATTAAAACGAATCAAGTATAAGATCCAACCGCTCGACATCGTTTTGATCCAGACCGGGGCTGATGCCGCCTGGGGCACAGCCGCGTATTTAACCAAAGGCGCTGGGATGGATCGTGAAAGCACCTTGTTCCTTACGGAGAAAGGGGTGAGGGTGGTGGGCATTGATGCATGGAGTTGGGACAGGCCCCTGCCCTTCCTGGCCAAAGAATTTAAGGAGACCGGGGACCCAAGGGTCATCTGGGAAGCCCATTTTGCGGGAATTGAAATCGGATATTGTCATATGGAAAAATTAGCGAACTTATCAGCGATCGGAAAACCTCACGGGTTCACGGTCTGCTGTTTTCCTATCAACATCAAGAAGGCCAGTGCGGGCTGGGTCAGGCCGATCGCCATCGTTGACGAAAGAGGGTGAGGCTTTTCTATGGAATCCTCCACGGCGGAGCGTCATCCTTAAACGATGAAAATAACCAAGCCTTATTCCTCCCCCTTGATGGGGGAGGAATAAGGTGGGGGTGATCATGGTATGATCCCCCTCACCCCCGCCCTCTCCCCTGCCTTCGCCGAAGCGGCTTCGCGCAGGCAGGCACCAGGGGAGAGGGGTAAACGGTTTATTTTTTGGGTCACAGGAGTACATTAGAGCTATGATAAAAAATTTGGGGAAGAGAAAGCCCAAAATTGATCCGTCTGTTTTTGTCAGCGAGAATGCCTATTTAGTCGGAGATATAAGAATTGGAAAAAATTCCAGTGTTTGGCCCGGAGCGGTTTTGAGAGCCGATCGATTTCGAATTGAAATTGGATGCAATTGCAGCGTTCAGGATAATTGTGTCATCCATGCAGGGGTGGCGGACGTCATCATCGGTGACAATGTCACCGTGGGGCATGGCTCGGTCATCCATTGTTTCAGAATCGGCAATAATGTTCTTATCGGAATGCATACCTCCCTGGGCATGTTTGTGGAGATTGGTGACGACTGTATCATCGGCGCCCATTCAATGGTGAAGGATAACCTTAAGATTCCTTCAAGATCTTTGGTCATGGGAGTACCGGCCAGAATCAAGAGAACGGTAAACATAAAAGAGATAGAGAGGATTATTTCCGGGGCCAACTTTTATGTGGACCTTTCAAGAGACTTCAAAAAACAAGGTCTCTGAACCGGGAAAAACCGGATGAAATAAAATGGGGAGCCGAAGTTTGCTGTTATTTTTTTTTGCGGGTGTAGATGGTTTTGTAACGATCATGGAAGACGGTGATACAAGTCATGCATTCTTCAGAGGAGGTATCCACAGGTTCGAGAAGAACTTCAAATCCAAGCTCCCTGTATTGCTCTACCATCTCCGATAGGCGGGGTTCATCGATGGTGAATCTCTTCTCCCAGCCTTCTTTATTAAGTTCTTGTTCCCTGCTCACCTTATGAACCTTATCACCCTCACCTTCTCCCGTAAAGGGAGAGGGTGAAAAGAAGGGCCTTCTTTTTTCAATTCTTCTTCTCGACTCGCTCCACATTAAAAATGGTCTTGGCACTCAGGGAGTAGAGCGGTAAGCTTGCATCATCCCGTGATCGGGAAAGAGACTATTTGCGGCCGTATAAGACCTTCCATCCTTCCGAGTGAGAGATGGCCTTTGGCTCGCAGACTCCGACACAGGGTGCTGGTTCATCAGCGTAACCGGGGCGGCAAGGAGCACAGCTATACCTGACTTTTTTTCGCTCCTGATGCTTTACAAAGGCTACGGGTTCTTTACGAAAGATATCCATCTCATCCGGCCCCACCTCGAGGATTTTGGCCGGGCAGACTTCAGGGCACTTGCTGCAACCATTGCACTTGTCCGTGTCGATGGTGACATACCAATCGCCAGAGCCGTCCTTAAAACCATAGTTAGCTATCATAATTTACCGCCCTTAAGTAAATTTGGTTAGAGACTCTGCGGTTACAATTACCAGTGGCGTGAGGGTTCAAGGGAATCCTTTTGGTCCGTTAGCCTTTTCTTGCACTCTTGGCTTTGCCCATTTTTAGCAGAGCATTTCCGAAGAGGGCTGCTCCGATAGCGCCAGCGAGCTGTGTGTCAAAGGGATAAGCGCGATCGATATACTCTTTTTTGTTCCAAACACGCTCAGCGGTTTTGATCCCCAATTCCTTTTCCAGTCTCTTGACGACACCTTCGTTCTTGGCGATCCCGCCGGTGATGACAAACTTTTCCTTGACACCCAGGCGGTTCAGCAGTTCCATGATGCGATGGGCCATCGCAGAGCAGTAAGCCGCCATGATGTCGTTTTCAGGCATTCCTGACTCCAATAGACCGACGACCTCGCTCTTGGCAAATACGACACAAGTGCTGGTGATCATGGGGGGCTCTTTTTGGATCTTGAAGGAGCGGGTTCCGATCTCCCAGACAGGGACCCCGATCAGGTCGGCAAAAACTTCGATCCCTCGGCCAGTTCCAGCCGCACACTTGTCATTCATCATAAAATTGAGGACCTTTCCCCGATCATCCACTTTGATGGCTTTGCAGTCCTGTCCCCCCATGTCCATGACGGTTCTGACTTCCGGGCCGTACATGAAGTTGGCTCCCCGGGCGTGACAAGAAATCTCGGTGATGGACTGCTGGGCCATGGGGACGTTGACCCTTCCGTAGCCTGTTCCAATACAGTAATCGATATTCTGAATCTTCAAATCGCTTTTTTCCAACGCAAAGCCCATACCTTTTATGGCACTGTTCGGACTGTCTGAACCGGTTCGCGTATTGCCGTAAGCATAGAGTTCACCATCGACCATAATAACGGCTTGAGTGCTCACCGACCCGACATCCACTCCAGCCGTGATCACCTTACCTTTCTTCCAATCTATATCCGGATTGACCCAATTGGTTTCAGGCCATCTCCAGAACTCTTGGGTTCTTGCTTCCTCTGCCATTTTCTCCGCCTTTATCTTAAGCGATTAGGCTTTTTGACTTCTTCTGTCATGACCGCGGTAAGTGCCGCTTCGGCAGCACCAAGAGCCCCCATATAATCAGGGTCCTCCGGCACCAGGACGTTCATTTCGATACTCTTTTTAAGAGAGTCAACGAACCCTGCATTTCTTGCCAAGCCGCCGACCATCACCACATCCTTATCGAGTCCCACAATTCGTGCGACGGAAGCAATTCTCCCCGCAATGGCATTCATCACTGCCCGGGCAATATCTGGTTTGGGTGTTTTTTGATGAATGAGTGAGACCACCTCGGATTCTCCGAAGACCGCACATTGGGCGTTGGCCGAAAGGGTTTGGGTGGATTGAAGAGTGATCTCGGACATCTCATCCACGGAAACCTCAAGTGCCCTGGACATGGCCTCCACAAAAGTGCCTGTACCGGCTGCGCATTTCTCATTGATAGCGAAGTCCAAAACTTTTCCGTCAGCGCCGACTTTGATAGCCCTGCATTCTTCGGCCCCCACGTCGATGACGGTCCTTGCGGAGGGAATCAGTTTATTCACCCCGCAAGCATCCGCCGCCGCGTCGGGGATGAAACCGTTTGCGAAGGCCACTCGTTTAGCTGCACTCCCTGTGGCTACCACTCGCTCAACATCCTTCCGGGCAATGCCAGCCTTTTTCAGGGCCTCGTTATAGAGTTGTTCCACAGTGTCTGCCTTTTTTGTTCCTGTCGGCCCCGCCACTTTTCCGAGAATTTGGCCATCTTTCTTGATGACGATATGAACATTTTTCCCGCCTACATCTATTCCTGCAACGATCATCATCGACCCACCTAACTAATTGAAATTAAATTAGTTTTTAATATTTATCTTTCTATTTTGAGTCCGATCATATGGAAAAACAGATTCTTGGATAATTTTCACCCGTATTCTATTTTCTTAACTTATTTCCCATATGCCCACAAGAGAGTCGCTCTCCAAGTCCTAAGGAAGATGGCTCTCAATAATGTATTGAATAAATAACCACTCGAGCAGCCCATTGTGCTCTCACAAAGGGCAGTTCCTCCCATAAGTCCCCCGTATTCGCCATACTACATAGGATTATTCAAAGTAGAAAGGATAAAAGGACTCTGAGTCAAGTAGAAATCCCTCTTTAGGCTTTGAATTTCCTTGAGGTCAGTTTTATGTTATATTCACTGTGTGATTCCGGTAGATGAAGCCTTAGATAAAATTCTTTCTCACGTCCTGCCGTTAGGATTCGAAAAGGTCTCCCTTTTGGATGCCTTGGGAAGGGTGATCGGAGAAGATATCTACGCGAAGAGAAATATCCCCCCTTTGGATAATTCAGCGATGGATGGGTACGCCTTGAAATCAGAGGATGTCCGGAAGGCCTCGCAAAATCATCCTGTCCGGTTAGTCGTGATCGAAGATCTTCCCGCAGGTTTTATCTCAACCAAGACCGTCGAGAAAGGAAAGGCCATCCGGATTATGACGGGTGCTCCGATTCCGAAGGGAGCGGATGCGGTTGTTCCTGTTGAAGTGACAAAGAAGGAAGATGGATTCGTCTTGATCTTTAACGCGGCTGGCCCTGGTGAAAACATCCGGGTGTCTGGTGAGGATGTGAAACAAGGAGATCGCGTAATCTCCAGGGGGAATATTGTGCGCCCTGCAGAGGTGGGGATGCTTGCTTCCGTAGGACGTTCCTTTGTCTCTGTTTATCAAAGACCTCTGGTAGCCATTCTCTGCACGGGAGACGAATTAGTCGATGTGGATGGGGATTTGAACGAGGTCAAAATCATCTCAAGTAATTCTTACACGATAGGGGCCCAGGTGAAAGATTGTGGAGCCATCCCTCTCCAGTTGGGTATTGCCAAGGACCGGAAAGAGGAGATTGAGGAAAAACTTCGTCAGGGAATCCGAGCAGATGTCCTGATTTCCTCAGCCGGGGTTTCCGTGGGTGATTATGATTTTGTTAAGGATGTCATGAAGCATTTGGGTATGGAGATGGTTTTTTGGAAAGTGGCCATGAGGCCGGGGCAACCCCTGGCTTTTGGAACGATGGGAGGAAAGCCGGTGTTTGGCCTTCCGGGGAATCCCGTCTCATCCATGATTTCTTTTGAGCAATTCGTGAGACCCGCCCTTTTGAAGATGATGGGTTGCCGTCACATTTTCCGGCCCCTGGTCGAGGCCGTCTTAAAAGAGGAGATTAAGAAGATGGCCGGAAGACGTTATTTCATCAGGGGGTCTATCTCTTTTGAGAATAATCAATATGTTGTCACCACCACGGGAGAGCAGGGGTCTGGAATGCTAAGATCCATGGTAAAGGCAAATGGCTTGATCGTCATCCCTGAAGATCAGGAGATCGTGAGGGCAGGGGAGAAAGTAAAAGTTCAATTGCTCGATAGGAGTTTTTAAAGGGTTCCCGGGGGTCCAGGGTTCGAGGATTCTAGTGACACAAGCTGATGAACGAACTGCATAAATAGTCGGCAATTAAAAAACCAATTCAATTTTGACACTCGTCCCCTTGGCCCCTTAAATCCTCGAACCCTTTTAGAGGGGTTATTATGATTCCCATCGTTTCCATAGTCGGAAAATCGGACAGCGGGAAGACCACGCTGATTGAAAAATTAGTCCCCGAGTTGACCCGGCGAGGTTATCGGGTTGCAACGGTCAAGCACGACATGCATGGGTTTGAAGTGGATCGGGAGGGGAAAGATAGTTGGCGGCACAAGCAAGCAGGGGCCCACACCGTCGTCATTGCTTCCCCCCAGAAAATTGCATTGATTCGGGATGTGGAAAGGGATTTAACCCTGGATGAAATCCGGGGGAGATGGATTCGGGATGTGGACCTTATCCTCTCAGAAGGATATAAAAGGGACGTTCAGCCTAAGATTGAGGTTTTTCGGAAGGAGAAACATAAAAAACTTCTCTGTACGAAGAAAGATAACCTCGTCGCTATCGTTTCGAACCGAAGATTCACTGTTGGAGTTCCCTGCTTTCACCTTGAAGATATGAGAGGGCTTTCCAGCTTTATTGAGAAGAAGTTTCTCAAATTAAAGAAAGAAAAAGAGATTCTCCTGAAGGTGGATGGAAGACCGATTCCCATGACCCCTTTCGTCAGAGATTTTCTATCAAAGACGATCAAAGGAATGCTTTCGGCCTTGAAAGACTGCGAGACGCCTGAATCTATTGAGATTCGCATTGAAGGGGAAGAGGAATAAGGTAGTACCTTTCTAAAAAGCCTACTTTAACGTTGCAGAGAATTACCAAGACAGACCCGGCGGGAACACTGGAAGAGCCTTGTGGCGGAACCTTTTGAAAACCGAGCACTGTGGCTCATCAACTTAGCAGAGCTTCACTCTTGGTGACGTCCTCAATTACCCATCCAATTCCAAAAAATCCGTATTACAAGGCTCTGGAGGTGGTCCCGGCGGGTCTGTCTAATGCAAGGAAGAGGCTTACCTTCCTGGTCGAATCGGTGCGCGAACGACTGGCCACGGCTTCCAGGGTTGGGTAGCGACGGAGCGTCATCCCTTTTTTTGTGCGGCTCATCATCCGGACGATCTTTGATACGATCTCTCCAGCCCTTTTCCCTGCTTTTGCCGTGCTTTTTCTTTTCGTCGGTGCTGACGAAAAGAGCGAAGCTGTCCCTGTATGTTAGCAATGATCGATTGGATCTCATTCCGTACCTGATGGATTGTTTTTCCCATTTCCTGGGGGGAACTTGCCCCTTGCACCTCAAGGGTACAGTTAACTTCCAGTTTACCGAGATTCCTATCTATTCCCTCAAGGAAATTGACGACGGACTCTTCCTTTCTGAGCATACGACCCAAGCGAGCTTTTGCATAGCGGCGCTGAAGCAGATTGACAAGAAGAGAGACAAGGAAAAACAGGGTAGCTACCAGAATGCCGAATGTTTTTGGCTCCATCGGGATGTCCATGGCTTTTCCCCTAAGCAATAGCCTTTGTAGATGAGACTTCCGATACGAGGATTGAAACTACCGCTCTTTAGCATTCCTATAGTAGGCAATACTGGTGCCGGAGATGACCCGC
>JBAVGF010000103.1:0-1529 GCA_049684675.1 Thermodesulfobacteriota bacterium
TCTCTCCCGCAAAGACTTCGAGCCAGTGCACCTTTCTCTTGACTCCATAGCACTTCTTCACGGCGGCATCGAAAACCCTAACGGATGCTCTCCAGATATCCGGGCCCACTCCATCCCCTTCGATATAGGGAATGATCGGTTCATCAGGGACGTTGAGCTTCCCGTCCCGGCTGTATTGAATTTTTTCTCCGTTCATTATGATCTCCGATAAATCATTAAAAAGGTAGCGTCGGCATTTATTGCCGATGATGTCCGCCCCCAGTAAATGAGGGCGCTACAAAAAATATTTCCCAAAGACCAAGCTGGTGCAGTTGCCGCCAAAGGCGAAAGAGTTGGATAGGACAATTCTCACATCTGCTTCGCGGGATTTCCCCGGAACATAATCGAGATCACAATCCCCATCGCCCTCCCTGTGGGTGAGGGTAGGAGGAATGAATTGATAAATTATCGAAAGGACCGAGGCAATCGCTTCGATGGCTCCTGCTGAGCCGAGACAATGACCTACCGATGATTTTATCGAGCTGACGGGAATCGAGAAAGCCCTTTCACCGAAAACATTTTTTATGGAAAGCGTCTCGACTTTATCGTTGAGCGGTGTGCCGGTACCGTGGGCATTGATATAATCCACCTCAGCAGGAAGTATCCTGCTCTCTTCCATGGCTTCCCCTATAATGCGAGCCTCCCTCATCCCAGATGGTTCAGGTGCAGTGATGTGATAAGCCTCGCCCCCAATTCCATATCCCAAAAATTCAGCGTAAATCCTCGCGCCTCTTTTTATGGCTTCATCGAAATCCTCCAAAATGAGGATGCCCGCTCCCTCGCCCAAAGACATCCCGGCTCTCTTTCGATCGAAAGGCTTGCAGGGAGAAGGATCGGTTGCCTTTAAGGAATTGAACCCACCAAAGGTGAGTTCACTCAGTGCCTCACTCCCTCCGCAGAGAACGGCTTTGGATCTCCCGCTTCGGATGAGATCCGCTCCATAACCAATGGCGGTCGCCGACGAACTGCACGCTGTGGTGACAGTGAATTTCGGGCCTGAAAATCCGAATCTTTCTGCGACACGATCGGTGGTATAACTTGGTATGAACGGCCAGATGAGAGAGGGCTTGGACCTTCCTTTGACAAGGATTTCCCGATGATAGGTCTCTGCTTCAAACATTCCTCCTGCACCTGCTCCGAGACAAACCCCAACTTCTTCAGAAGGATAAGAGCGAATTCCGGAGGTCTTCACTGCCTCCTCGGAAGCGATGAGGCCAAATTGGTCTGTCCGGGAAAGCTTCTTCAGATCTTTCTTCTTAAAGAATTCCTCTGACCGATAATCTCTGATCTCCGCTCCAATTTTACATGGATATTTCGAGGTATCGAAAAGAGTGATCGGTCCAATGCCCGTTCGGCCCTGCTTCAAGGACTGAGTAAACTCCTCCACATCTTTTCCGGTCGAGCAGAAGATCCCCAATCCTGTTATTACTACTCGTTTGGATTTCATTTTGATTAATTAACCAAAGATATTTGCAATTTCAAAAATTTTC
>JBAVGF010000104.1:0-17406 GCA_049684675.1 Thermodesulfobacteriota bacterium
CCCATCATGGAAATGTCTTGGGATATGTAGCCATTGATTCTACCGTCGGTGGCCGCTCTTGTGGCGGGTTACGGATGCTTCCAGACATTGAAAAGGCTGAGATTCAAGCTCTGGCCCGCTCCATGACCCTCAAATATGGTTTTCTCGGTCTCCCTCAGGGGGGAGCCAAAGCAGGGGTCTTTGGCGATCCTGATTCATCGCGCCAGAAACGTCTTGAGCGGTTGGTTGAATTCGGTCTCGCGATCAAGCCTCTGCTACAAACAAAGGCTTACATTCCGTATTCTGATATGGGCACACAAAACTCGGATATTCGTCACATGCTCAACGTGGTGGGAATACCCGTAAGAAGTCGGGATTTGCAAAACAACACATCCGGTTATTATACCGCCATTTCTGTTTCGAAAGGAGTCCTCGAGGCGGCTCGACATATTGGGTTGAATCTCTCCGGGTGCACTGCTGCAGTCGAGGGCTTTGGGAGTGTGGGCAGCTCCCTGGCCGGTCTTTTGGCCGGGGAAGGCATTAAAGTCATTGCCATTTCCACGTCCAGGGGAGCGCTTTATAATCCATCCGGGCTCGATGTAGTTCAGCTGTTGCGATTGGCCGAGGAAGTCGGGAGTCGGGTTGTGGAGGTCTATCCTGAGGCCGAACGGATTGACCGTGAGAAACTCCTTGAATTACCGGTAGATATTCTATGCCCCTGTGCCCGCTGGAATAGTTTGACGATGAGTAATGTTCCCCGCATCTCTGCACGCGTCATCAGCCCGGGAGCCAACAATCCCATCACGCCCGATGCGGAGCTCGCGCTGTTCGAACGAGAGGTACTATGCCTCCCCGATTTTGTAACAAACTGCGGCGGCGTGTTAGGGGGCACGATGGAATTTGCATCGGTGAGCAGAGAAAAGATCACGGCTTTTATTAACCATCACATTGGGGTGCGCATCGCCTGGTTATTGAACGAGGCGAAGTCCAAACATCAATTGCCGCGTGAAGTGGCAGTACCCTTTGCACTTCGTCGGTTCAACCAGGTAGCCCAAAGCGCTAAGCACCCTACACCACTCAATCGGTTATTTAATTTGGGGCTGGAATTTTATCGTCATGGTTGGATCCCGGGACGTTTGGTCGCCCCCCTGTCTCTAAGATACTTTGAGAAACTACTGACTTGATCCTACTGGCACCGATCTTTTTTAAGGCGTCCACCGTTTCTTTAAGAGGACACTATTGATGAGGCTGGAGGACTTGCCGCTTGATAAGAACGACTGTACACGCGATCCAGATACTCCTGATGAAAATGCTCACTACCTTATTATCGCAGAGCCAGCGTTGTAGCCCGCCCTAAGGGCCTATTAAGAAATCAAGAAAGTGAGGAAGAAGGGCCATGATTAGCATTCGATCATACCGTGAGATCCCCCAACTTCTGCGCACGCCGTTCGGCCGAATGGAGCTTTGGAAGGAGTGTCTGGACCGAAGCTGGCCCGTCCTGCGCGAGGTGACCAGGTGGTATCGCCGACTTGTGATCCGCAGGACTTGCGTCATTGTTGTTACAGGGACATACGGCAAAACCACCACCCAGCGGGCGATCACCGCTGCATTAGGGATGGAGCCCGATGCGGTGGAAAAAGCCAACTTTCAGAGCGGGGTGGCCAAGGCTCTCCTTCTGACCCCCCCATGGCAACGCTTTGCGCCATTTGAAGTGGGAATCTCTCGGCCCGGGCAGATGATCCAGTTTGCCCGAATGATGCAGCCAGACATTGCAGTTGTCAACAGCATAGGGACGGAGCATCAACGGGCATTCAAGACACTGGAGAATACGCGTGACGAGAAAGCTCAGCTCCTCACTGGAATCGCCCCGCATGGCATTGCCATCCTGAATGGCGACGATCCCCATGTGCTGTGGATGAGGGGCACGACGACCCGCCGGGTGATCACCTATGGGTTCGACGAGGGTAACGAAGTCCGTGCCAGCGACTGGCAGATGATCTGGCCGGAAGGCAGTCGGTTTCAAGTCCATCTGAACGGCCTGAGCTATCCTATCCGCACCCGTCTGCACGGGAGGCACATGGCGTACCCAGTGCTCGCGGCACTGGCTGTGGTCCATGCCACGAACCAAGACATGAATGCCGCCGTGACAGCTATGGAACGTCTGACTCCGGCTCGCAGTCGAATGCAGGTGGTGGAGCTATCCAATGGTACTCGGATCATCCAAGATGACTACAAGTCCTCTCTGGAGACGATCGAAACAGCGTTGGATTTTCTGCGCTCCATTCCCGCCGCTCGACGCCTCGTCGTCCTGGGCAACATCGGTGACCCCCCGGGGCGGATGGGAGAGTCCTATCGTGCGATCGGACGTCGATTCGCCAAGTTTGCGGACCTCGCCTTCCTGTTGGGGTCCCATGACCGTCGCTATGCCAGCGGCGCCGCGGCAGCCGGGATGCCTCGTGAACGAATCATCAGATTTCACAACGACTTAAGGCAGACTATCGAAACACTGCGGACTACTCTCCAAGACGGAGATGTACTTGTCGTCAAAGGACGATTGGACGATCACCTCGAACGAATCACGCTAGCCCTCTCCGGGCAGAAAATAGGATGCTGGCGAACGGAGTGCAGAACGAGGGCTTACCGATGCGGTAACTGTCCCATGCTGGAGAAAGGATGGCAATGAGGCACAGGAATGGCTAAAACGGTGTGGAGTATTCGAGAATGAGAGGATATTACACCTGGCGGGACATTCCGTCTCTCTTGCGGACATCGATGGGACGAAGGCACCTGCGGATAGCAATCCTGCGTCGTCTCTGGCCTCTCCTCCAGCGATTGGCCATGATCTACCGACGCATGGCGCTTAGGCATACTCGCCTGGTGGTGGTGACCGGATCGTTTGGAAAAACCACCACTGCCAGGACCATCTCCGTCGCCCTGGGAGGAACTGATCAGGATGTCAATTCATACAACTTTAAGAGCTATGTGGCACTGGCGATTCTGAAGACACCCCCCTGGCGCCGTTTTGCCGTTATCGAAGCTGCCATTGACGGGGTAGGCCAGATGATTCAATACGCCAAAATGATCCGGCCGGACGTTGCCGTCGTTACGTGCATCGGTAGTGAACACAGCCGCTCACTGGGAAGCATACAGAGCACGCGTAACGAGAAGGTTAAAATCCTGGCTGGGTTCCCCCCCGGGGGCGTGGCCGTTCTCAATGGCGATGACCCGAACGTCCGCTGGATGGCCACACAGACCCAAAATCGGATCATCACGTTTGGGTTCGGGGAAATGAACGAAGTCCGGGCCAGCCATCTTACCCTGAACTGGCCCAAAGGTACACAATTCAAAGTACATGCGAATGGAAAGACATGCGAGATGTCCGTGAGACTCCTTGGACGCCACATGGTCTATCCCATCCTTGCGGCGATTGCAACCGCCCTTGCGGAAGGGTTTCCCCTTGAGCAGATTCTCCCGCCTCTCGAAATGCTTTCTCCAACGCCGGGCCGTTTGGAGCCGATCCGACTTCCAAGTGGCGCGTTGATCCTGCGCGATGATTTTAAGTCACCCTTAGAAACGATCGACGCAGCCCTCGATGTCTTGGGGAAAATACCGGCAAAGGAGCGCGTCGTAGTCCTGGGCGATATATCTGAGCCGTTTGGAAGACAATGGCAAATCTACCGAAGAGTGGGGGAACGTATCGCGCAAGTAGCTACAAAAGCTATTTTTATCACAGGAAAATTCCGGGCCTATGCTGCCGGCGCAAGATCTGCTGGGCTCCCTTCCTCTTCCCTGGTCGATGCTGGAAAAAGTTTTCTTGAAGCCATTGAGGCCCTCCGGCAAGATCTGGGCCCCGGAAACGTGATCCTAATTAAAGGACGTGATACGCAGCGTCTCGATCGTATCACTCTCTCCCTGATGGGACGCACTGTCCGCTGTAAACTCACTTTCTGCAATACATGGGCGTTTCGCTGTGAACATTGTCCGATGCTCGAACGGGATGGAAGGGAAAAGACGTCGTAACACAAATTCCGCCTTCGCTGAAAATGAAGGGCCTCTAGGAGAAACGTGTTCTGCGCGCAGCTAATGCAGAAAGTTCTTGGCGCCGTTGTTCTCTTACGAAAGAAGCGAGTTCTCTCAGCTCCTTTTCAGCAGCGGTTTAGACCCAGACTATCTGAGACTCATTCTGGAACAACATCGAAGCGGTCGGGAAGACAACGGAAGGCTTTCCTTGGGAATTCTCGGTATTCAGCTTCGGAACGATCTTTTTGCTCGACGCGGCCGAAGACAAGCGGTGGCGGAACCATGGTCAAACCTTTCGTAAAGGCTGCCACATTTCTGTAGAAGGAAGTTTTTGTCGCAGGCTGGAGGGTTTGCCACTTGATCAGAGCGATTTCGAACGCTTTGGGTTATCCCCCCTATGGGTCTTTATGCTTGTCTCAGGGTGGGTCCTTAGCAATGGGACCGGGAAGAGAGGTGGGGTGAACAGCCCCTCCCCGCCCTAACCAAAACGAAAATGTGAGGATCATGAGACGATGGAAAATCTCCTCAATAAAGTTTACGGGAATATCGTAGATCTGAGAAACCTGCGTGGAAAGCATGGATCCCTGGTTTTTTGGCAGGAATCCTTTCATTATGTTACTTTGAAGCGGTTAACGCGGAGGGGTCAACTGTTTTCCGTAGTCAAGTAGCGCAGCTAAAGCACCACATACCAAGGATAACATGGAAATCTAATGAAGGTTGTTCTGGTTAATACCCCCATCGTAGATAAACCTCGGTATGATTTCAAGTATAACGAATATCTCATGATGCCCCTGGGGATATTGAGTGTTGCTACGACGCTAAAGAAGAATGGGCACGATGTAAAAATTATTGATGCATACGTCGAAAGATTAACTGTCGACGCGATGGTTAAGAGAATATTTGCTGAAACTCCAGATATGGTCGGCGTAGGTGTGCTCACGTCATCCTATCCGACGGCACATAAGCTTATTCTCAAAATTGCTGCAAATAAGAAAAATAATAGACCCCTGATCGTGGTGGGAGGACCCCATGCCACCTTATTGCCGGAAAAATTGGCTCAGGAGTTACCCATTGATTTTCTTATTAGAGGAGAAGCCGAGTATCCTCTTACGAAGTTAGCCGCCGCGATCGAAAATGTAGATGATTTTAGTCAGATTCCCGGAATCTATTTCCGAAAAGACGGGACGGTCCGAAGGGGGCCGGAGAATCACTGCCTCCAGGACTTGAACGCACTTCCACCCCTCGACTATAGCCTACTCAATATGGGCCTGTACAGAGCCCCGCTTCAATGGAGTCACCCGTCAAGAACCTATAACATCATGACGACACGAGGGTGTCCTTTTGATTGTCCCTACTGCGCAAATAAGGAATTGCGTAAGGGTGTCTCTTCCCATTCCATTGAAAGAATACATCAGGAGATAGAAACCCTCATTTCCAGATATGATTGCCGCCGAATAATCATCTATGATTCAGTTTTTCCGGCCAATCGCAAAAAAGGCTTTGAGTTTCTGAGAATGATGATTGAAAGTGGTTTTAACAGGGGCGTGAATTGGTTTTTTCAGACAAGAGTTGAATTGCTCGATGAGGAACTCGTTGCCCTGGCCCGAAAGGCGGGATGCTCTCGGATATCTCTTGGCATCGAGTCTGGAGATTCGGATATTTTAAGGAGCATTAACAAAACGTTCTCACCTGATGAGGCCGTAAGAGTATCCAAAATGATACACAAATACGGCATTTGCGCATCAGCAAATTTTATGTTCGGCCATATTGGCGATACTTCAGAAACGATGAAATACACCTCCAGGCTGTCGCGAGCGATGGACCTCGATGAGGCAACGTTCTACCTTCTAACCCCTTTCCCGGGAACAAAAACACTTGAGCTCGCAAAAGAAAAACATGAAGTTCTTAGCCATGACTGGGACGACTATCTAAAATCGGGTAAATTTTCCGACCAAAAAGTTGCCTTTGTGCCACAAGGCTTATCTGCAAAACAGCTCCTGAGCATGAGACGGTCTGCATTCCTCAGATTTTATCTGCGCCCCAAAATAATATGGCGAGACTTTGTAAGGATGGGGCCATACCATTTTTCTCTTAAGTATCTGCTAAAAATATCCGTATTCTTCCACGATATTCTACGACACCTCCTCCATAAAGAAGGCTTGGGACACGAAGGGAGCGTAGGGTAGAATAGGGACGCTGGTGAACGGAGTGCGGATCGAGCGCTTATCGGTGCGGCAAATGTCCCATGCAGCAGAAAGGATAGCAATGAGGCACGAAATCCCTGCGGAGCGGCGGATGGTCATCCTTGGCGAAGTTTCCGAGCCCCCTGGAAGTCAAGGCCCCATTTACCGCGAGATCGGAGAACGCATCCCAAGCATTGCCTCCCGTGCCATTTTCATTGGGGGAAACTTCCAGCGCTATGCGGCAGGGGCAAGACGGGGCGGACTTCCTTCCTCGTCGATAATGGACGCTGAAAGAAGTGTGCTGAAAGCGGTTGAGCTTCTCCGGAAGGATTTGTGCTCCGGAGATGTGGTATTAATCAAAGGACGCGACACCCAGCGTCTTGACCGTATCACACTCTCTTTGATAGGAAGGAAGGTGTGTTGGGATATCGATTTCTGCGATACCCGGGCCGTGCGTTGCCAAACATGTTCGATGTTAGAACGGCGATACAATGGACGGCGCGTATTCTTATGAATCAACCCAAGGAGAATTTCACCTATGGACATCGAAGGTAGCCTTTTGAGAATTCCTGTGCTCAAGGGCTATTACTTAAAAAAAGTTAGCAGGCTGAAGCGCCAGTTCTGCCTTTTGCTCGAAAGGTTCGGACTCCTCAAGCCTTTTACTTTTGTTCAGTGGCTAGCCACCTACAACTGCAACCTTCGGTGTCCCTATTGTGAGGCCTCTGCAGGAAAGCCGTCAGAAAATGAATTGACCACCGAGGAAGTGAAAGGTCTGGTCGATGACCTAAGCGATATGGGCGTAAAACGTTTCTTGATCTCAGGAGGCGAACCGCTTTTGAGGTCGGACCTTATGGAGATCATGAAATATGCCAACCGCCATCATCTTGAACTCGGATTGGTGACGAACGGCTTCTTTGTTGAAGACCGATGGAACGAGCTCAGACAATTCAAATATTTCCTATATTTCACAAGTATCGATGGCACCCCGGAGTACGGTAATCGAATGCGCGGAAATCGAGAAGCCTTTCAAAGGGCCATGAAGGGCCTCGAATTATTTGGACGGCTGAGCATTCCCGCCATCATGGTGAACACCGTTGTCCATCCGGGAAATATCGATCAACTCGAGAGCCTTTTCAAAATTCTAAAAAACTCCTCCGCTACCTACTGGCGATTGGCGCCTATTGCCAGGGTTGGAAGGGCGGCAACCCGGAATGAATACACCCTTACTGGAAAACAATTGCGATTCCTTGCCGATTTCATTAATACCCACCAAAAGGGCATGAGAATTGAATTCTGTGAATCCCATGGCTATCTTGCCTGCTTTGACGGCAGGTCGCTCGGAAAGCCTTTCTTTTGCGGAGCCGGCTTGACGAGGTGTTCTGTCATGCCGGACGGCGAGGTGATTGGATGCCACCAGGTTTATGATGTCTCCCTTTCAGAGGGAAATATTCGGGACAAACGTTTTTCACAGATCTGGAAGGAAGGGTTTACCCGCTTCAGAAGAGATGAATTCGCTCTCCCCTGCCGAACCTGTGCTTACCTCGATCAATGCAATGGGGGATGCTGGGCCGAAATGGTTAAACAAGGCTCATGTCTGAAATCGGTCTGGGAGGATAACGACTGAGACCGAAAATGGAATTCCACGAACCAACGAACAGGATCCTATACGGCCCGGCAAGTTTTGCTAAGCGCGTCATCCTGCTTTATCGATCTTTACGTCTCAGGCAGGTTGAGATCGAGGACTCTCTTTCCGGCGAGCGCTTAACTTACATAGGGGAAGGCGAAACTCTTGACTATGTGAGAAGAACCCTCTTTACCAATGTCAAAGAAATAAAGGCAACCCCAGTACCCATATGGTTGTTACCGCAGAGGATCAAACACCTGATTTCTTTGAATATAAAGGTCATTGTTGAAATAAATCGGATGCTCGCGCCTTTAGTTCCCGCAGGAGGCCTCGTCACTTTTCCGTGGATCAGGCAGCGGGTCTCGTTGAATTCCGGCAACCACACGGAAAAAAGACGCAACATTGAAGCCACTTTCGGGAGAAAGGTCAGGAAATTCGATTACCGATGTCAGATGACCCGTGATCAAAAAATGGTTCGAAAATTCTACGAAGATCTTTATCTCCCCTATCTCACCACCCGATTTGAGAGCGCCTGCCACGCCCGGACCCTCTCAGAGCTTCAGACCGCCATTCGATCAGGCTTTTTACTCCAGGTCTTCGCACAAGACCGTTGGGTATCAGGGGTCGTCTGCAGGCTGGAAAAAGACAAAATCTGTACCCTCGCCTTCGGTCATCTCCCTGGCAATCAATATGATTTGCGACGGGGAGCTCTCTCAGCAGCCTACTATTTCATTTTTAAGTGGGCGGAAGAACATTCCATGCAAAATGTTGATCTCTTGCGAAGCCGGCCCAATACGAGTGACGGCGTTTATGAACACAAGCGAAGATGGGGGGCGAAACCCGTGATCGACAGCTGGCCTCATACGGCCCTGTGGATCTTCCTTCCAAAAACAGAGATTTGTCCACGATTGAAAACACAATTGATATGGAAGAAGGATGAATTTGTTGAAATACAAAGATTGAGCTTTGGATTGAAAACAGAACAGGAAGGTAATAGAATGATGATACCATGAGACTTCCGACAGCCATTTTAGAAGGGAAAAAGATTTCGAGGATTATTCTCTCCATCCGGCCCCGCTCCCCTTCGAATCATCAGGCTAAGATATCATCCCTCATGAAAAAGACCTATGAAATGGGGGCTTGGTGTTTTGACCTCCCCTCCGGGAATCATCTCGAATCTTTTAAAGAGCTAGAAAATCTTACGACTGAAGAAATGCCTGTAGGCTTCTGCCATCTGGACGCGGAGGAGGGATCTTCCCTTTTGGGAAAGCCTCTCCATCGCTTTGAACCAAAAATCATCTCAACCATCAGAAAAGAACTCCTCCCTTCTCATCAGACTCGAAATATTCTTCCCCCCACCTCTTCCTCCGAGGTCTTCACACAAAAAGAGATTGACCGGATCGCCTTCGACCCTCTTCGCTTCGAGAAGGCTCTTTCCCGCTTCGATCCCGATGAGTCTCCCTTCCTCCTCGTCGGTGAAAGATATGGAGATTGGCTCTTGGCACTGGGCCGGATCGATCTTCTCCGTGAGATGGTGTCCAGGGTCAGGGGAAAAGGATTCATCCCCATCTTTTCAGGCCAATGGGCGACCTTTGTCCTTCCAAAGGCAAAATCACTCAATGTATCGGCTTACGCCGTTCCCATCAATAAAAAATGGAGCCTCTTTGATTTGGAGCGAGCCTCTGATCTGATCAAAAAGTTTGAAAAGCCTGTGATCAGCCTGAATCCTCTTGCCGACGGGATCCTCTTGAGAGAATCCGAAGGGGCTTTCTCTTTCCTCTTCGATGAATTGAAGGTCTGTGCGGTGGTTGCCGAGATCGGCTCAGAGGAAGAAGCCCGAACGATCGTTGAGGTCCTGAAGAAATTTCCCTCCCTCATCCCGCCGCGAAAAACATGATCGCTCCTGCGACGAGGGGAATACTGAGATTGTCGTTCACTTTTATCGGGAGAACCTCGATCACTGTTGCCCCCAGCGCTGCCAGGCTTCCTGAGAATCGGCCCAGATTAGGATAGATCCAGACAATCAAGAGGGAGGTGATAAGAAAAGCCAAGCTCCCCTCAAGTGTTTTTCCAAAGATCTTCACTCTCCCAATCCATTTGCCTACTAAGGCGGCCGCTGTATCAGATAGGACGAGAATGAGGATACTCGCAATGGCAATGGATTTGGGAAAGAGAAGGATGGTCAGGATCGTCGAGAAGATAAAATAGGTTGACCCCATGAAGGCGGACTTCTCCTCTTCTCTGAGAACCCTTCCGAAAAAATATTGTTGAAAAAGGGAGGCCATTCCGGAATGGAAGTGGCGGAGAAGATCAACGATGAGCAGGGCGATGAAAAAAGGGACGAGAAATAGGATGGCCGTTTCCTCAGACGTCAAGGCATATCCGACAGGAATGACCAAGGTAGCCAGATGGACGATCTTTCTTAGAATCTCAACGCCGGTCAGCATAACTTAGTTCCGAGTGCAGAGTTCGGAGCAACAACTTAAATCCAGCTTATTTCAGGGTTCGCAGTTCGGAATTCAGAATTACATCTCAAGCCCAATTTAGCTCGGAGTAAAGCAACCAGGGTTTAGAATATCTAAGAGTTTTCTACTCCGAACTCGGAACTCTACGTTCCGAACTTATTTGTTTGATCTTTTCCATTTCTTCCGGGGTAAGATGGCGGAATTGTCCGAAGGGCAAATCCCCTAACCGAATTGGACCGTATTCGATACGTTTCAACTTGAGAACAACGTGGCCAATGGCTGAAAACATCCTTTTCACCAGGCGGTTTCTCCCTTCCGTCACCACGACCCGAACCCAGCTATTTTTTTCTCTCTGGCGGATAAGGCCGCAGGAAACGGCCTTGGCTTCCCCATCTTCGAGCATCACTCCCCTCTTGAGCCGGATCAGTTTTTTCTCCTCTGGAACCCCCGCCACTTTCGCCAGATAGGTCTTCGGAACAGAGAATCTTGGATGGGAGAGGAGGTGGGCAAGGTCACCATCATTGGTGAGAAGGAGGAGCCCCTCTGCATCGAAATCGAGGCGACCTACCGGATAGATTCTCCATTTCACGTTTTTGAGAAGATCCATTATGGTTGGCCTCCCCCTTGGGTCTTTGACCGTGGAAAGATATCCCCTGGGTTTATTGAGGAGAAGAATGACCTTGGGTTCAAAATGGGTGAGTCTTCTCCCATCCACTTTGATGTGATCTTTGGATGGATCGGCTTTGAAACCCAAAGCCTCAACGACCTTGCCATTGACCGACACCCTACCTTCAAGCACCATCCTCTCGGCCTCTCTCCTCGAGGCAATCCCGGCCTTGGCTAAAATCTTTTGAATCCGTTCCGGTGCCAATCGAATTCCCTACTCTTTTTTCTCCCCTTCACCCCATCCCTCTCCCTCCTGGGAAGAGGGGTTTCTTAGAATCTCCTCTTTGGATATCTCTTCTTTGGATTCCTCTTGGGGGATTATCTCTTCAGGAGACATCTCTCCGGGAGCTGAAGGAGGTTGGATTTCTTGGAGGTTAGGGAGGTCAGAAAGCGTATTGAGGCTGAAGAGTTCAAGAAAGGTTCTGGTGGTTCCATAGACGATGGGACGCCCCGGTAGGTCCTTGCGACCCATGATCTTGACCAATCCCTTTTCCAAAAGAGTATGAAGGACAGATCCCGAATCGACTCCGCGAACCTCTTCGATTGCAGGCCGGATGATCGGCTGGCGATAGGCGACGATGGCTAATGTCTCTAAAGCGGCCTGGCTCAGCTTAACTGCCTTCGCTTTTTTTAGCCGGTTAACCCATCCCGCCCAACTCGGTTTTGTCCGGAATTGATATCCGCCAGCTATCTCTGTCAGCTCTATTCCCTTGGAGCGATCTTCATACTCCGCTTGAATCTGACGAATCCCTTCTAAAATAGCCTCTTTATTCGATTCGGGCAGGATCTCGACAAGGGTCTCAACCCGGATTGGAGAATCTGAAATGAAAAAGAGGCTTTCCAGTATGGGTTTGATCTCAAAACTATCCATAGTTAACTCCCCCCCACTCCCCTGTCCCTGGAGGGGAAGGTGGGGGTGCGATTCTATCTTGTCTCAAGAAATTCTATTTTTTCACCGGGGGAGATGGAGCAGATGGCATGTTTATAGACCAGTTGATCCCCCTGCCCTCGGAGGATGATACAAAAATTATCGAAGCTGAGAATAACCCCTTCCATCCTGTGACCCGTGGTCAATTCGATCACCACATGCTTCCGATCCCGCCGGATGCGATTGAGAAATTGATCCTGGATGTTCATCTGGTTCTTCATCATGCCGCGGGCCCTCCCCTTTCCCAAAAAGATCTGATTTCGAGAAATATTTCTCGCCGATCCGTTGACTCATCCCACCAGTGAACCTCAGGATCAGCCTTAAACCACGTCCATTGTCGTCTGGCATAATGACGGGTATCCCTTTTCATCCGCCTGACGGCTTCGTCCCATCCGATCTCTTTCAAGAGAAATTGAACCATCTGTTTATAACCTAAACTCTCCATCGGCTTCAATTCACGCCCGTAACCCATCTCCATCAGTCCCGAGACCTCCCCCAGGAATCCCTTTTCTACCATCTGATCAACTCTCTCCTCGATACGACGATAGAGCATGTCCCGGCTCATCTCCAGACCAATCTTTAAAGTCACGTATGGTCTTTCTCCAAAACGATGTTGCTCCCGATAAAAAGAGATGGGGACCCCTGTCGAATCAAAGACCTCCAGGGCTCGTATCACTCGAAAGAGGTCATTGGGGTGGAGATGTGAGGCTGTTTGGAAATCGACTCTCTTTAAACGCTCATAAAGCGCATCTCCCCCTTTCTCCTTTGCTTCCCCACTCAGATTTTCTCTCACACGCGAATCTATCTTAGGGCTGGAGAAGAGTCCCTGAGTGAGGGTTTTGATATAAAGCCCGGTTCCTCCTACTATCCAAATGGGTTTCTTATCCTCGAATAATTGATCAATCGTTTTCCGACCTAAAGTTCGGTAGAGGGCAGCGTGAAAGGGTTGATCAGGGGTCACCAAGTCAATCAGGTGGTGCCGTACTTTTTTTTGGTCATCGAGCGTGGGCTTGGCCGTACCGATATCCATATAACGGTAAACCTGCATGGAGTCAGCACTGATGATTTCACCCCCCAACTCCTCCGCCCATTCGATGGCGAATTTGGATTTCCCCACCCCCGTTGGGCCGAGGAGAATCACTACCCGAGGCCGATCCATCTCGATCTTTGCGGCCATATGGTGTCGATTTTAATGAATTCATGATGAGACTTCAAGTGTAAAGTGAAGCCCATGGTTGCAGCGGGAACATTAAGGACCCATACCAAAGCTGAGATCCAGAAAATGTAGGTCCTGAAACAAGTTAAGGACCCGCTTCGGCACGACGAAAAAGGGAGCCGAAACCATGCTGTCATGCTAGGCCATGGATTGAAGGAGATCAGGCTCGTTTTCAGCATCTCGTCATTCTGAAATTTAGAATAGATTTCTCTTGAAATTGGAATTCAATTTATATAGGATTAAGTCTGAACTGCCTATTCCCAAACCATCTCTTCATAGGAGTCTCAGCGGATAGGAGTCTGATATGTCTTCCACATTCTTCATCGACCCTCGGTCAAATCCTGAATTGAGGAGCCTCTACGCGATTATTCTGCTCCCTCCCCAGAACCATCTCCAAGATTATTTTCTTAGAGTGATCGCAATCTTATCTGAATATTTTTCAATCAAATACTCGGCCCTTTTCCTCCAAGACCCACAAAAGGATTTTCTCCATGTGGAAGCCCTCTACGGAATCGAAAAAGAAATCCATCCTCTTGCTACCAGTGCGCAAAAGGGAACGATAGGTAAAGTCCTTGAGTCACGACAACCCATGGTGATCCAGAATTTGAGCCAGGAGCCGCTCTACGAGGAGATGATAAAGAACCAGAAGCGGATTGAGAAAATCCAGCCTCCCTTGCTCTGTGTCCCTCTCGTTACAGACGATGAGCCGATGGGGGTAATCAATGTTAGTTCCCTCTATGGTCCCAGAAACGAATTTGCCGAGGATTTCCAGTTCCTGTCCGTCCTTTCGGCGATCCTCTCTCCGGCCATTAAGAATTATCGCCAGAAAACGGCCGGACCCCATGCGAAAGAGAGCAAGCCGAAGGCAAGATCTCATCTGCTGGATGAGATCTTGGAACAGAAGCTGGTTGAAGTTCTGGATAAGATTGATCCCTATGTGGAGACGAAAACCAAGCTGGGCATCTTCGACGATATCATTGGAGTGGTAGAGAAGATTTTGATCAAATCCGCTTTAGAAAGGGTTGGCCATGTTCAAATTGCCGCCGCCCAACTCTTAGGGATCAATCGAAATACCCTTCGTAAGAAGATGAAAGAATTGAAGGTCAAAGCGCGTTAGCCCGATTGCGGATTGCAGAATGCGGAGTGCGGAATTTAAAGTTCAGATTTTGTTCTTACCGAGGGAATTAAGCTCAGATCTTCAAGATTGACGATTGCGGCCGCTTATTCCACAATCCGAGTTCCGAAATCCGCATTCGTAGAGCTCTTGCAATAAATCTATTCAGAAGTCACAATTTAACCTGTGACGAATCCCAAGGAGAACGTTGAAAAGCTCAAAGCCCTCTGTCACGAATGGGGAGGTTCCCTGTTTGGAGTGACAGACCTTCGCCTTTTTAAAGAAGAGGAAATCCTTCTTCCTCCTTCCATAATAGGGCGACTTTCCTACGGTATCTCAGTTGGATTTCACCTTTCTGATTCTATTTTAGAAGAGATTGAAAACCAACCCACCCCGCTCTATTTTCATCACTATCAGAGAATCAACATTCTTCTCGACACCATTGGGCTGATGGTAACCTCAACAACTCAGGACCTCGGATTTCAGGCTATGCCCATCCCTGCCTCCCAATTGGTGGATTGGAAAAACCAGAAGGGCCATCTTTCCCATAAACATGTGGCCAGGGCTGCGGGATTGGGATGGATTGGCCGGAACAACCTTCTTGTTAATGACCAATTTGGATCGCGGATTCGTCTGGTCACTATCCTCACCGATCTCCCTCTTCTGACCGATTCGCCTTCACTAAGAAATTGTGGCTCGTGTCGTAATTGCCTGTCGGTCTGTCCCGCGGGGGCAATTAAGGAACGACAAGAGGACTTCGATCATCTTCGGTGCTATGAACAACTGCGAACCTTTGCCAAAACCCTCCACTTCAGCCATAATATCTGTGGTGTTTGCGTGAAAGCCTGCAAAGGCAACCAAAACCGCCTAGGGCAGAACTCATAGCAAAAAGTTCCGTGACCGCGTCGCGTGTCCCGTAGCTGTACGCCGAAGGCCGTTTCGGTACGCAAGGGCGCTCGGACACGGAAAACGGACACGGACACGACAAAATAGATTCAAACAAAAATAAGGTATGGACTATGGCTGAATACGCTGTAGTGGTGGTGGGTGGAGGGCATGCTGGGATTGAGGCCTGCTTAGCCTGCGCCCGGCTGGGGCACCCTACCCTTCTCATCACTCAAAAAGTCGAACAGATCGGATACATGTCCTGCAACCCCGCCGTGGGTGGGTTGGCCAAAGGCCATCTGGTGAAGGAAATCGATGCACTGGGTGGAGAGATGGCCAAAGCCACTGATGAAACAGGGATTCAGTTCCGGAGGCTCAACGACACGAGAGGACCTGCCGTTCGCTCTTCAAGAGCTCAAGTGGACCGTCAGGAGTACCGGATTCGAATGAGAAAGACTGTCGCGAACGAAGAAAATCTCTCGATTAAAGAGGCGACGGTAGAGGAAATTTTAATAGATGAAAATCAGCTCATGGGTGTGAAGACAGATTCAAGTGAAATCATTCAGACAAAAGCCTTGATCCTTGCCCCGGGGACCTTTATGAATGGGCTGATCCACGTCGGCCTCACCCACTTTTCTGCCGGCAGAATGGGTGATCCGGCCTCCGTCGGTTTATCTGAATCGCTCAAAAGATTGGGGTTTCGCATGGGAAGACTCAAGACCGGAACCACTCCGAGGCTCGATCGTAATACCATTGATTTCTCTCAACTCACGCCTCAATACGGAGACGAACCACCGCTTCCTTTCTCTTTTTCGACAGAAAAGATCGACGTTGAACAGGTTCCCTGCTACATGACTTATACGAATCCCACTACCCACGAAATTATTAGGAGCGCTCTCCACCGATCCCCCCTCTACTGCGGAGTCATCAAAGGCATCGGACCCCGATATTGCCCCTCGATTGAGGATAAAGTGGTCCGTTTTGCGGACAAGAAAAGACACCAGATCTTTTTGGAACCCGACGGTCGGAATACTAATGAAGTCTATCCCAATGGGATCTCCACCAGTCTTCCTCTGGATGTCCAGTTCCGAATGGTACGGTCGATCAAAGGACTCGAACAAGTGGAGATCATCCGGCCGGGTTATGCCATCGAATATGATTTTGTCGATCCCACGGAGTTGAAGCCTTCCCTCGAAACCAAGAGGATCAGAGGGCTCTTCCATACCGGGCAGATAAACGGTACGTCCGGCTATGAAGAGGCAGGGGCACAGGGGTTAATGGCCGGAATCAATGCCTCGCTCTATATCCGAGGGGAAGAACCTCTTATCTTGAAACGTTCCGATGCCTATATCGGTGTATTGATCGATGACCTGGTCACCAAAGGGACTGCCGAACCCTATCGCATGTTTACATCCAGGGCAGAATACCGCCTCCATTTGAGAGAAGACAATGCCGATTTGAGATTGAGAGAAAATGGATATAAAGTGGGATTAGTGAAAGAGAAGGATTACCAAATCTTTTTGGACAAAAAGGGGGCGATTGAAAAAGCCCTATCCAGAATCTCATCTTTAAGAGTTAATCCCACAAAAGAAAATATTGAAATCCTCCATCAATGGGGAAGCGCTACTCTGAAAAAAGACTCCTCCCTCCAAGAAATATTAAGGAGACCTGAAATTCATTTCAAAAGCCTCTTTGCCTTTGATCGAAGTCTCGAGAATCTTCCAGAATCAATACAGGAGCAGGTTGAGATTCAGGTGAAGTATGACGGTTATGTCAAGAGACAGATGGAGCAGATCGAGAGGTTTAGAAGATTGGAGGGCGTGAGCTTCCCTGAAGAATTTGATTTCAGCTCTGTGATCGGACTCACTACGGAGGTAATGGAGAAACTGAGGAAGATTAAGCCTCACTCCCTCGGCCAGGCTTCGAGAATCTCTGGTGTCACTCCTGCCGCCATTTCCATCCTGATGGTCAACCTAAAAAAACAGGGATATTTGTAAAGAACTTAGGATTTTTGAAACATAAATCCGCAATTCACGCCTGTTTTTTATCATCCCGAAGTTGATTCGGGATCTCTGCTTTGGTTCCTGATCTTATTTCCCTACGTTCATCACTCTGCAGCCGGACTACGAAAAAACCGCAGGAAAGCTCCGATCCCTCGGCTCGCTGCGCTGCCCAGCGTCGCAAGCTTAACCAGGGGTCCCTCAACGAGGGTCAATACTGCTTCCTCGAACTCGCGCAAACGCTCGGCAGCATCCCGAACCGCGGCAATTCCTTCTTCAACTCTGTCCACCTGCCGATGAATGGATTGCACGATACTACTTACTTC
>JBAVGF010000105.1:0-23289 GCA_049684675.1 Thermodesulfobacteriota bacterium
CTTCTGCCTTTTCGGCGATGTTGAGAAGAAAACTCGCCGTACCGCAATAGACGTTGGCTTTCAGATTCTTCAAGATATTGACCTGTTGTTCGGTATTTCCGATCCCTGCGGGGATCGTGATGCATCCGATCCTGAAGAGAGAGTTATCCAACATCTGCATCGCAAAAGGGACCATATGGTAACTGAATGTATTGATGGCAATGTCTCCGGGCCCAAAGCCCGCAGCATACATTCCCTGTGCCCATCCGAGCTCGTCATACTCAATTTCGCCGGGTTCATAGAGGGGTCCTGGCGAGACATAGATCCTTCTCAACTTGCGAAGCGGAGCCCCTTCAAATCCGCCAAAAGGAGGATTTTTCTTCTGAAGTTCCATCAGGTCGGCCTTTTTGGTAATGGGAACCTTCCCCAAATCTTTAATGGTCCGGATGTCCTTGGGTTTCAATCCAACGGAATCCATTTTGTTTTTAAGAGCGACGGAATTTTTATAAGCATACTGTATAATTCCTCTCAGCCTTTGATCAAGATATTCGAGACGTTTCTTATAGGGCATGGTCTCAAGCTTCTTCTCCAAAAAAGATGTCGCCCTGTCCGGTCCCTTTTGTTTAGACATGTGTAATCTCCTGGAGGGTAATCCCCCCTTACCCCCCTTTCGTAAAGGGGGCAGGGGGAGGATTTTCAGTAAGGAATTAATTGGGTCTCATTACTTCTTTGGAAATTTCCCTTCGAAAGGAACGAAAACATCCCCTTTCTCGGTGTTGAAGACTGCCATTCCTTCTGACACCTTGAGACCAAACCCAAAATCTCCAATCTTTGCATACCAGTTTTTGATGACGTCATTAGGGTTAAGGTTCAAAGCCTGAATCTTTGGCGCCTGAGCGACCAGGAGGGTTAATCGCATCGTAACCGAATCCATGACACTTACAATTCGATATTGGCTCGTCGTGTTAGGTGGAAAATAGACCCGGTCGTAATAGGTGGGGGTGGCAATTTCAATATAATTATTTGGAGCAGCTTCAAAGGAGACTGTAAATTTAATATTATCCAGCATGACATTGTATCCACTGGGATTATTGATATTAAATACAAAGCCAAGGACCATGGGAGTCCGGGCAGGAAGATCTGCCCAGGGGAAGTAGCTCATCACTTCAACTCGATCCAATATGATTTTCGGTTTTCCTGCATCATCGGTCGGGAGAAGACCTGGTTTGCACCCCATCACTCCCCAAACAGCAAAAGCAATAAGTGAAAGGATTAGTAGTAATCTTCGCATGAGGAACCTCCTTTTCATAAATAGAAAGTGACGTGACCGTATTCCGTGTCACGCGTCCGCAAATCTTCATTCTTTCTTACGGTCACGGTTCACGGACACGTATCACGGATTTATGTGAGCCATCTTTTTCTTCTTTTGTAATGTTTCACCTTCCTGAAGCTTTTTCGCTCACCAATATCAGAGAGTCCTAAATAGAAATCTCTGATGTCCGGATTTTCCTTCAACTTCTCTGATGTATCATGCATCACGAGCCTTCCGTTTTCTAACACATAAGCATAAGGCGCCACGGTGAGAGCTAACTTCACATTTTGTTCCACAAGGAGAAGTGGAATCTTTTCGTCTCTGTTTAATTGGGTAATGATTTCAAAGATCTCTTTAATGAGAAGAGGCGCAAGACCCATGGATGGCTCGTCGAAAAGCATCAACTTTGGCTGGGCCATCAGAGCCCTGCCGGTGACCGCCATTTGTTGTTCCCCACCACTGATGAAGCCTGCCATCACATTGCGTCGCTCCACCAATCTGGGGAAATAGCGATAGACCATCTCGAGCCTCTCCTTCATGGCGGAACCACTCCCTCTCAGGTGGGCCCCGACCTTAAGGTTTTCTTCCACCGTGAGGTGTTCAAAAACCCTCCTCCCCTCAATGATCTGGAAGATTCCTCTCTTGGCGATCTCCTCTGCGTGGAGATGGTGGATCTTCTCGCCCATGAACTCAATACTTCCATCCGTGACCTCGCCGTCCTCGTGCTTCAGCAAGCCTGAGATGGATTTTAAGGTGGTCGATTTTCCGGCACCATTCGCCCCAAGTAGGGCGACGATCCCTCCGTGAGGGACATCGATGGAAACTCCCTTCAGCACCAGAATGACTTCCTGATACATGACCTCAATATTGTTAAGTTTCAGGATGATCCCATTGGTATTCACATTTTCAGGTATCAATTATTTCCTCCTTACCAGCCGAGCCAGGAAGCCCACTTGTCGGGGAATTTAGCACGCATGTCAATTTCGCCAACCGTTTGAGGTTTCCCTTTAACGACTCTTCCAACCCTGACGATGGAACTATAACGATGGTCTGTTGGGGTAATCGTCACAAGTTGACCACCAAATTCCTTCAACCCTGGCCAGTTACTGAAACTTTCAAAGGCGTCTTTAATTCCAGGACCATTTAGTTTCCCTGCTTTATCAGCCTTTTTCATGGCCTCTACGGCTAAGGTGACCTTGACCCATCCCTGGACTGTCCGGATGAGTCTGTTTTCAAGTGGAACGCCCGGGTTCAGTTTTTTTGCGTACTCCAATACCTTGTTCTTTGCCGGATATTGGTCAATGAAAAGGGCGCACGCGATTAGGCCAATTGCCCCTTCAGCAGCAGGTCCGCCTAATTTCACAAGGTTTTCATCAAACCCCCAGTTATTGACGATATGATCAGCGCCTAATCCAAGGGCATAGGCATCCTTCATGGCAGCGGACACGGACATCGTGGTATTCCCATGCCATACCAGGTTGGCCCCAAATCCCTTGCTGGCAATGACCTGGCTCTTTGTATCCAGGGCTGTTAAGGAGATGTTGGCATCCGGGCCGATCTCAAAGCCAAGAAGAGCTGCCTGATCTTTGATGGCTTTGATGGGTGCGGAAGCATAAGGGGATGCAAAGTCATAGAAACAGGCAAACTTTGGTTTGGCGCCCTTTTCTCTTAAGGCTTTCCATTTTGGATCTTTTTTCCAAACTTCCTCGAACCAGTAAGTGATTGCGCCACGGGCATTGGTTGAATAATCCGTTCCATAAACGAAGTTGTAAGGGGTTTTCTTGGGATCGCATAGATGGCCGGAGAAGGAACTGGAGAGATAGGGCATTTTATCGGCGTTGACCGTAGGAGAAAGGGCTTCGGTGTCGCCTGTTCCCCAACCTAACACCATTACCACCTTATCGTAATCCCTGAATCGTTTGTAAGTCGTGACTGCTTCAGGCACCCGATACCCGTAATCATATTGGAATAAACGGATCTTTTTACCGTTGATCCCGCCCGTATCATTATAATATTGGGCTGCTTCTCGGACTCCCAGGGCCTCATCCTTGCCCACATCAGAAGTGGCCCCTGTTGTGTCCTGAAGGGCACCCAGTCTTACTTCCTGTGCTTGTCCAAAAACCCATGATGCGGTGAGACCTACTATGAGGGATGTAACAACGATCGTAAAGATTTTAATTCTCATTTTTTTACCTCCTGTGAATGTTGAGCAAAAATAGTTGAGAATGAAGACCCCCCTTCTTTCTCCCACCATCCAATGACGTCACATCACCCCCTTTTTCGTAGTGTTAGTGATTAGTGTTGGTGATGGGGCACAATACGCTTTGAATTCATTACATCAACACCAGCCACTCTTGACCCTCACCTCAATATGAAAATGGCCATAGGTTGAAATAGTTCTTAATCTGCCACCAACGATAAGAAAGACCATTCGGCTCGTAGATAAGAAACAGTACAATGGCCAAACCGAAGGCCGCCTCCTTAACAAAAAGAAACTTTTCAAGGAGAAGAGGTAAAAAAGGCATTAAATTAACCAAGAATGGGTCTTGTGTTAAAACGAAAATCAGAGCCTTCAGACCTTCCGGAATCAAAGTCATAAACATCGCTCCGAAAATCGTCCCGTGGATGCTTCCCACACCTCCAATGAGGACCACTCCGACCAACCAGAGAGACCATCCGAACTGAAAATGTTCCGGACTCACTGCTGCAAGGGATGTGACCCAAAAAGCGCCTGCGATTCCTCCGAAAAACCCTGCAACGAAGAAAGCGAGTAACTTATACAGAACGATATTGACCCCCATCGTTTCCGCCGCAATATCATTATCGCGGATTGCAATCCAGGCCCGACCGATCTTCGTTCGAAGTAGATTCGCCATCGCTAAGGTGCACAGTACGACCAGTATCGCCATCAAATAATAAACTTCCCTGTCAGATTGAATGCTCCATGGCCCCACCTTAACCGTTCCAGGCGGAATCGAGAACGCGACACCTCTTCCTCCAATTTGACTGACATACTGGGTAATGAAGAATTCCACAGTGATAAATTGAGCCGCCATAGTAGTCATGATCAGGTAGAATCCCTTCACTCGAGCGGAGGGAAGCCCAAACAGGACGCACCATAGACCCCCTACAATACCCCCAAGCATAAGCGTAATAGGGTAGGGCAAGTGGAGTTGAAGCATCAACAGCGTACTGGTATAAGCCCCCACGGCAAGAAAAGCCGAGTGCCCTAAGGTGACCTGACCGCAGTAACCAATCAGCAACTGGACACCCATTGCAGAGAGAATTGTATACCCAATCACATTCGCGACGGATATTAAGTACAAACCTGCAAATTTTGGGATTAGATAAAATAGGATGATGAACAGAAGGATCATTTTCCCCCAGACAAATTTGGTTTGCCACCAGGCATGGTCTTGTCTGTAGTATTGATGATAAACACCGCAAGGTCGATAACCCATGTTGACCTCTCAATTCTTACTGCACAACTGACATTGCAACGTTAGCAAGACCTTTTCTCTTATTGATGAGTTTGTTTTGCTCATTTTTCAATCTGCAATAATTTGTCAGACTCTTTCGATCCGTATCCAACCCCAGAGTCCATAGGGTTTAAACAATAGGACGATAACCATGACTGCGAAGGGGAAAACTTCTTTTACCCCTCCAGGGGTAAATCGGCTCAGATAGCCATCTGCCAGGTTTTGAAGAACCCCGATTAACAAACCGCCCACAATGGCACCGGGGATGGAGTTAAGGCCTCCAAGAACAACAGCGGGGAGAACCAATAACCCTAAATAGCCAACGGAAATATTTAACCCGTTAATATTCCCCAGTAAGGTTCCTCCAACGCCTGAAGCCATAAAGGCAATGGCCCACGCAAGGGCATAGACGATTTTGGCGTTCACACCCAGAGACAGAGCAGCCATCTCATCATCAGCAGTGGCCTGCATGGACAATCCCCATTTGGTGAATTTAAAGAAACAGACAAAAGCGATGAGAAGGATAATGGACGCAACGAAAGCCCAAAGGTAAACCTGGCCGACCACGATCTTCCCGATAAAAATAGGTTCTATTGGAAACACGGGTGGGGTGAAAACGACCGTATCGGTTCCCCAGATTAACTCTACCACGCCTTTGAAGAAGAAAGATAAGCCCACGGTCACCATAATGACGCTTAACACAGGCTCTCCCACCATTGGCCGGAGGAAGAGATGCTCGGTCAAGAGTCCCAAGGCAAATCCTACTACCAGGGTGAAAATAAGAGCCAATATGAACGGGATATGCCATAGGTAGAAGGTGAGGCAAACATAGGCTCCGATGAGCGTGAGTTCGCCCATGGCAAGGTTGAGGACCCCGGAGCATTTGTAGATGAGGGTCCAGCCAAGAGCGACCACGGCATAGATGCTCCCGACCAGTATTCCCGTGATAAAGAGCTGTAAGAAGAATTCCATAAGGTCTCCTAATCAAAGGGCTCAGGGATTCGAGGGTTCCGGGGTTCGAGTGTTTATTATTAAATTCGTCACGAGACCCCTCGACCCCTTGATTCCTTGAATCTTATTCTTATCACTCCGGTACTTCCATCACGCTGAGATCCGTTTTAATATGGACGACTCTGCCATCCTCATAGGTGATGTTGGTGTCCATGTAGACATTATGGGCGCTGGAGTAGAGGCCATCAACAATATTTCTATATCGATCTTCTACAAAGGCCCTTCGCAATTTTCGGGTTCGTGTCAATTCATCGTCATCCGCATCAAATTCCTTATACAGATTGACAAATTTTTTGATACGGGCGATAGGGGGGAGGTCACGATTCATCTTGATGATTTCCTTCTGGACCAATTCGTAAACCTCCGGCATCTGAGAGAGTTGAGGATAACTGGTGTAGGCAATGTTTCGGGCCTCTGCCCAATTGCCCACCACCGCATAGTCGATGCAAATCACGCTTGTGACATAGGGCCTGTTGTCGCCGATAACCCAGACATCTTTGATGTACGGGCTGAACTTGAGCCGGGTTTCCAAATATTGTGGAGCGAATTTTGTGCCGTCGCTAAATGTCATCACATCCTTCGTTCGGTCAAAGACGACCAGATGGCCATCGTTATCGATAAACCCGGTATCTCCGGAATGAAGCCATCCATCTCGGAGCGTTTTCTCAGTCTCCTCTGGCATCTTATAATACCCGATAAACACGGACGGGCTTTTTGAAATGATCTCTCCATCCGGAGTGATCTTTACCTCCGTCCCGGGAATGGACCTGCCCACAGTGTCGAATTTGATATCACCGTCCCGATGCAACACTGAAATTCCGGCGATTTCTGTCTGGCCGTAGATCTGCTTCAGATTCACTCCGATGGCATGGAAAAAGCGGAAATGGTCCGGCCCCATGGCTGCCCCCCCCGTGTAAGTGTCCCTTATCCTGGAGAGGCCTAAATGGTCTCTCAATTTTTTGTGGACACACAGATGGGCAAGATAATTGGCAGCTTTCCAATACCAGGGGATTGGCTTTTTTAGGAATTTTAAATCTGCGATGTGATAGCCAATCTCCATCGCCCATTCGTAGGCTTTCCGTTTGGACCACGTTGCATCCAGATATTTGACCTGGATATTTCTCACCATCTGCTCATAAACACGAGGCGGCGCAAACATCACATGGGGGCCGATCTCGCGAATGTTTTCTTGAGCGGTCTCGGGCTCTTCCGGAAAATTGAGCGTGAACCCGGCTTGGATTCCGCAGGAGATAGACATCATCTGCTCTCCAATCCAGGCAAAGGGGAGGTAAGAGACAAAGTCATCCGATTCGAAATAGGGGTCCACGCGCATCAAATTTTGTCCCATGGTCAGCATATTATAGTGGGTGAGGAGGGCGCCTTTTGGAAGGGCAGTCGTTCCCGAGGTATAGAAGAGGAGACAGACATCCTCTCCTTTCCCCTTCATGATCATATCCTCGAAGAGACCGGGTTCTTTCTCATCCATCCCTTTGCCAATTTCCATCAGTTTTTCAATGCTGATAAGGATGGGGTCTTCGTACTCTCTCATGCCCTTTGGGTCGTCCCAGATCATTTTTTTCAAGTTCGGGCATTTGTCCTTGATCACGAGGCATTTGTCAACCTCTTCCTGCCCCTCGCCCACCATCAGTTTGGCATCGGAGTGGTCGATGATATGTTGCACTTCGTCCACCAGAGAGTCCTGGAACAACCATACTCCCACACCGCCCGCACACATCGCGGCCATTTCTGCCCAAAGGGCCTCGGGTCGGTTATCGCCGATCATGGCGACTTTATCCTCTCTCTCTAACCCCAGAGAAACCATTCCCAGGGCAATGCACTTCACATTCTCGTAATATTGTTTCCAGGTGATGGGTACCCAGATTCCAAATTCCTTCTCTCGCATGGCCACCTTTTTGTTCCAATATTTCTTGGCTGCCCGTAAAAAGAGCTTGGGAATCGTCAAGTCCTTCGTGATCTCAATTTCTTTCCAGTTAGCGACGTGTAACATAGAGATCCTCTGCCTCGCCCAGATAAGCCTTAATCACTTGCGGATTGTTCTGAACCTCGGACGGGGTTCCATCAGCAATCTTTTCGCCGAAGTTAAGAGTCATCACGCGATGGGAGATGTCCATCACCACCCCCATGTCGTGCTCGACCAGGACACAGGTCGTCTGCCAACGCTCCTCTTCGTTGATATCCAGAATAAATCGGGCCATGTCCTCGACCTCTTCTAAATTCAAACCCGCAAGGGGTTCATCCAAAAGAATGATCTTAGGATTGAGTGCCAAGGCCCTTGCCAATTCGACTCGCTTTTGAAGTCCGTAGGGAAGCATCCCCACCATCTTATCCCGGATAGATTCTATCTCAAGGAGATCGATGATCTCCCTCTCAATAAAATCCCGGTGTTCGACCTCCTCCCGAGCTGTCTTCCCGAAATAGATGCAAGCACTGATCAGTCCTGATTTGAGATGAATATGGCGACCGAGCCGTATGTTATCGAGCACGGTTGCCCCTTTAAAGAGTTCAAGCTTTTGAAACGTCCTTGAGATTCCCATCCTTGCCCTCTGATAGGGTCTCGATCGAGTGATGTCTTTCCCTTGGAATTCAATTTGGCCTTTTTGGGGGTGGTAGAGCCCATTGATGCAGTTCAGGAGAACTGTCTTGCCTGCGCCATTGGGACCGATTATAGAAAAGATCTCACCCTTTTCTACCTCCAGGCTTACATCCATCAGGGCTTGAATGCCTCCGAAAGCCATAGAGAGGTTACTGACTCGAAGTTGAACCTCTTTTGGGGTAACCATTAGACATTCCTCCGCCATGCGGTGTAGCTTTTGACCGGAACGTGCCCCGCAAGCCCCGCCTTGTGGGCGGGGAGCTTCACTTTTGGATCCTGCGACATTCTTATGTTCCGATGAGGGGAGAAAGAAAAAAAGGAGAGAAGGGCGGTTTTCCAGTTGGTGGCCGTCAATTCGCTAAACAAAGAAGGAATATCCTCACCCTAAAGGGATTTACTCTCGTCTGTTGTCGAAGACTACAAGCGATGATTTTCTCGTTTTTTCGTAAATGAAGAGAAGATCTTAAATCAGAATGAAATCCCACCCCCAAGGTCTTATCCATCAATTAACAAAACATTATTTCTTTGTCAAGTAAAAACGAACGAGTATAAAGGGTTGACATTTTAAGGGGTATCGATTAATCTAAAACATATTCCTTTCCTTGAAGGGGAAGAGAGTGAAGAAGTGGTTTTACAAAAATGCAGGGGTTGATATTGAAAAGGGAGATGCTTTCGTCCAGGCGATCAAACCGATGGTGGAATCTACATTCCGGCCCGAGGTACTGACGAAGATCGGTGGTTTTGCGGGGTGCGTCTCTCTCAACCTGGAACGTTATAAGAAACCGATTCTCGTCTCCTCGACCGACGGCGTGGGGACGAAGCTGAAGATTGCCTTCTCGATGAACCGGCATGATACGGTCGGGATTGATCTGGTGGCGATGTGTGTCAATGATATCGTGGTGAGCGGGGCAAAACCTCTTTTCCTCTTGGATTATTTTGCTACTTCTAAACTGGACCCCGAAAAATCGACAAAGGTGGTCTCGGGTATTGTCAAAGGTTGTATTGAGGCGGAGTGTTCTCTCATCGGCGGCGAGACGGCTGAAATGCCGGGATTTTATAAAGGAGGGGAATATGATCTGGCCGGTTTCGCCGTAGGCATTGTAGAGGATTCACAGGTGATCGACGGATCGGGCGTGACCGTCGGTGACAAATTGATCGGGATCGCTTCCAGCGGTCTCCACAGTAATGGATACTCTTTGGTTAGAAAATTGCTTCTCGATCAACTTAAGATGGATTTGGAAAAACGTGTGGAAGAAATTGGAGAGATATTGGGTGAAGAACTACTCCGGCCGACGCGAATTTATGTCAAGACCGTTCTCAATCTCGCGCGGGATTTCAATATTGTCGGAATTGCCCATATTACGGGGGGAGGCATTACGGGGAACCTTCCGAGAATCATCCCCAAGGGCTGTAAAGCCATTGTCCAAAAAGGAGCCTGGGATATCCCTCCCATCTTCTCCTTTCTGAAAGAGAAGGGGAACATTTCCGATGAGGAGATGCTCCGTACTTTTAATAACGGGGTTGGAATGATACTTATCGTCAGATCCAGGGAAGTCGATGATATCTTAGCCAGGCTTCGTTCTTTAGGCGAGAAGGCCTTCATCATTGGCGAGGTAGGAAGAGCAGAAAGGGAACAAGAGAAGATCGAATTTGTCTGACCCTTCTTTTTCCAGCATTATTGGGTGTCCATATTTAATCCTATCCAGCCTTGTCATGATTTTTGACCCATTACCCGTACCACCCGTGCGCTCCTACCGGCCAACGTCAACAGGAAAGAGGTTTAGGGTTTGATGAAGTGGTTAGGAAATGAGCAGGAGGTGATCGTATTAGGCTCTGGTCTGGGTGGTCTGGTAGCTGGAACCTTGCTCTCAAAAAATAACCACGCCGTCTTACTGCTCAGAGAAAGAGGATACCAATCTTCCTATTCAACCCAGGGCTATCACTTCATCCCTTTTTCAAGCATTTCAGAAAGATCTTTAAAACCCAGTCTTGTTAGAAAAATCTCTCAGGCATTAAATCTTTCTTTGCTGATGGGAACGCGAGAAGACGGCAAGCAAGCGAAGGCCGCATCGGACAGATCCAAACAGAGGGCCCCCTTCCAAGTCGTTCTCCCCAAGGCGAGGATTGACGTTTTCCCTCAGCGTTCCCTGTCTCAGAAGGAGTGGAAGAGAGAATTTCCGGAAGAGGTCGTTCAGATTGAAGGATTCTATAATGAGTTGGATCAAATTCAGCATCTCCTGCAAAAGGTGAACGGGAAGAAAAATGCTTCAGCATTTTTTCCGTTTCGACAGCGGTCTTTCATCACAAGAATGTTTTCACTCGACCCTCTTCCGAATGAAGGGGTGGACAAGAAGCTCTCTCTCTTTTCGAGAGAGTTTAGAGAATTCATTCAACTTCAGCTGATCTCTCGGGGAAATTTCTTTTCAGATCGATTTCCTCTCTCCTTAGCCACTCAGGTTTTATTCGATGGGAGAAACGAATTGAATTCCGATTTCGATTCAGAGAAGCTGGAAAAGGAAATTTTAAATCAATTTCTACGTTCCGGTGGGAGGATTGAAGAAATCGACAGGGTGAAAGAGGTCAATCTTGGCTGGCGGAAGGAGTTCACCCTGACTTTGGAGGGAAACCCTGCGGTATTTCGATCTCAATTTCTCATTATTAATTCTCCGCTTCATCGCATTTCATCCTTCCTGGGGAAGAAAGGGAAGAGAATACTAAAGTGGGAGAGGAAGATCAAGCCTTTGTATATGTTGATTCCCTTATTCTTAGGGATCGATGAGAGAGTGATTCCCGTCGGCATGAAAGATCTCCTTGTCTCCATTCTGGATCCTGGGAAGCCTTACGAAGATGGAAATGTCCTGTTCCTTTCTCTTAGCTCGAAAGGAGACGAAACCAGGGCACCGGAGGGGAAGAGGGCCCTCACCGTTGAGAGCCTGATGGATGTGGAAAAATGGGAACGAGCCCATCTGGCGGATTACCAGCAAGGAGTGATGAAACATTTATATCATCTCTTTCCTTTTCTCGAGAATTACATTGAGCTGGTCGATTTTCAATGGGCCAGTGATCATATTCCCAGGTGGTCTTATTCGCACTTTCTCTACGAGTCCCTTTCTGATTTTGATTGGAGAGAGGGAATGGTTCCCATGAGAATGTCAAAGAAGATTTACTTCGTCGGAAAGGAGAACTTCCCCTATTTCGGCCTGGGAGGAGAGGTCTTCAGCGGACTGACCGTGGCCCAGCATATTTTGAAGCAACGCCCATGAGCCCTTTTCCTTTCCTCATCCCAACCCAAGCCGACCCTCGATCACAATCTTTTCTGCCTTCGGTAAACCCCCTTCATTCATCTACGAAGAGAAGGGATGCTTGACGACCCTGACGAGTTCCTGGAGATCTTTCAATAGTCGTCTTGGTTTCCCTTTTGAAAGTTCCTTTTTGGAATGGAGTCCGGTGGGAAGGGCATAAACATCCACCCCTGCTTGTTTTCCTGTCTCAATATCGGTGAGGGCGTCTCCGACGAAGAGGGCGTCTTCCGGCGGAAGATCCATCTCCCTTAGCGCGGTGCGGATCATGTCGGGGAACGGCTTGTTTCTCGGGACATCCCCCGCCCCGACCACAGACTTAAAATAGTCTGACACCCCTAAATGCGTCAGCACCCCTCTTGAAAAGTGACCGAATTTATTTGAAGCGATCCCCAGGAGTACGCCCTCGGAACGGAGAGCGCTGAGAGCTTCCTTCGCACCGTCTAAGAAATGGGTTTCGTTGAGATAGACCTCTTCATATCTCTTCCTCATGACGGGGATGCCCCTTGAAACCTCCCCCGGCGAAAAGAATTGGGAAAGGGTCGCCTCTAAATCTGCCCGGAGGTATGCCTTGAGATCCCGGAATGGAAAGATCTCTTTCCCGAAGTAGTGAAAGCACGCTTTCAGCCCGGCGTAGATCGCCTCGTAGGATTCAATCAGTGTCCCGTCGAGGTCAAAAATAATCCCGCGGATCCGCTTCTTCAGATCATCCAGGATCTCCTTGAAGTCTCTAAAAAAATGGCAGGTGATCTCCTGTTCGACGCAGTAAGTGTACAGGGATTGCTTGGCAAAGACGAAATCTGCTTCCTGAGCTGCGCACCGGTCGGAGAGACCGTTACCGACGAAAAAAATGGAATCATATTCTTTTCGGTGGTCCTGGATGACCTTCTTTTTGCAAGTCCCGCAAAGACCGCACTCCTCCTCGAAATGAGGGAAGGAAATGTCTATCCCGCCCCCCTCCCGGAAATGGGTGCCGTTGGCATAGAAAGGGATCTCAGAGAGGTTATGAATTTCCAAAATTTTCCTGATGTAGAAATCGAGACCATCGCTGACAATTTTGATATCGATTCCTTTCTCACGACAATACCGGTAGAAGATATAAAAGGAGGGGTCGATCTTGGAATGTTCTTGAACAAAGCGGAGCAGGGCTGGCTCATCCGCCTTAAGGATTTTTGCAATTCGGACGTATGCCTCCTTTGACCCAATCCTTCCGTCGCGGAAATCCCGATCGATGCCTTCCCAATTCCCCGAGGTAAATTGATTGACTAAGAGATAGCCCGTATCCCGGACGCTGATCGTCCCGTCAAAATCACAGAGGATCAATCTTTTCATAAAATAGGATTCCCGGGGGCTTAGAGATAAATGGGTCAAGGGTTCAAGGGGCCAAGGGTTCAAAAGAAAAATATAATGGAATTTTAATACTGGAACCCTTGAACACTCGATTCCTGGAACCCTTTGCCGTCAATCATCCCAGCCGATTTGTTTCCTTTTTGTGACAGGAAGTTTGAACTTCTCTCTTAACCGCCTGACGACGAGGTCCGGGACCAATCCCTCCACAGCGCCCCCTAATCTGGCGACCTCTTTGATGGTTCTGGAGGAAACGAAGAAATAGTCCTTGCTGGTCATCATGAAAAGGGTATCCAGCTGGGTGCTGAGGCTCCGGTTCATCGAGGCCATGTGAAATTCATATTCGAAGTCGGAGGTTGCACGGAGACCCCTTAGGCTCACCTTCGCATTGGTCTTCGCGACATAGTCTACGAGGAGTCCTTTGAAACTATCTACGATGACATTGGGCGTATCCTTGAAGATTGTCTTCACCATTTCAAGGCGCTCTTCAACAGAGAAGAGGGGACGTTTTTCTTCATTTTCTGCGATGGCAACAATCACCTTGTCAAAGATCTCAAGAGCTCTCTCGACGACATCGATATGACCGTAGGTAATGGGGTCAAAGGAACCCGGATAGATGGCCACTTTTCCCGTATTCTTAAACTTTTCTTTCTTCTCCTTTACCATTTCACACCTCCTCATCGGTGATGACCTGTTTATAATCCCCTCCAGGAGGGGTTAAAAAAGAGATCACGGTGTCTCCAATCCGTCTTTGGCGAATAAGATTCCATCTGCTTAGGCCGTGGGGAAGAGGCTCTCGCCGGTTGTGTTCGATGACCAGAATGGAGTTCGTGTGATAAATCTGATGGGAGTTCAGTTTCATGAAGGTGTTTTGGATCAACCCCTTCTCATACGGGGGATCCATCAAGATCAAATCAAAGTATTCCCCTCTCTGTTTAAGAATTCCAATCGCCCGGCTAACATCTTTTGGAAGGATCTCTGATCTTCCCTCCAACCCGAGTTGAGTGAGATTTTTTTGAATGAGTCGCAAGGCCTGTCTTCCCTTTTCAACAAAGACGGCCCTCTTTGCCCCCCGGCTCAGGGCTTCGATTCCTAAATTTCCCGTGCCCGCGAAAAGATCAAGAACGACTCTTCCCTCCATCTCGTCCTGGAGGATGTTGAAGATAGATTCTTTCACGCGATCAGAGGTAGGGCGAAGAGACTGGTTCCTCGGTGCCACCAATTTCCGCCCCCTCGACGTTCCGCTGATAATGCGCATCGCGACTATTTAAACTCCAAATTCAAAATGACAAATCCCAGATAAGCTCCAAGCACCCATTTCATACGACCGAAGCCGTCTTTTTTTGGATTTCTTATCCTGGGAATTGGAATTTATTTGTGATTCGGTGTTTGGGATTCGGTGCTCGTCCATAGTTCATCTATCTTTCGCTTCATATTTTCCTGATGGGAGCCTGGCCAGTAAATTCTCAGACACTGCGGGCACCGGAAAAATTTTGTCTGTTGGTAAAAGATAAAGTCCGGGACTTTCCCCTCCGCCTCCTGTTGTGGGATGTCATCAAGGGGAACATTACACAACAGGCACCTCGAGAAAAGGTTCCCCTCGTCCAATGAAACATATCCCCTTTGAATGAGCTCCGTTACCTGAAGGGAAGGTCTATCCTCCGTGATTCTGATGATACGGTCCTCCGGTATCTTGGGGAAAAGTTTGGTATTTCGGGTCAGGACGACCCGGCCTTCCTCGCGGGCCAATTGAATCAACGGATAGGCGTCTTCTCCTCGGTAATAAGCCGTATCATAGCCCAGCATCCTCAGCTCCTTGGCCAATTTCCCCAGCATGCGATCTGCAACAAACTTCATTCCCCTCACCCTCCCCTCTCCCCATCGGGGGAGAGGGACGGGGTGAGGGGGTTCCTTCCTCATCGGATATATTTTCCGATGATCGGCTGCAAATCTTTTTTTGTTTTCTCAGGGATAAACTTTTTGCCCGTGATCAAGGCGTATTTTAAAGCGCTGGCACAAAGGCATTCTCTTTCTTGAGGAAGATGTTTGATTGCCTGTCGAATCGCACTTTTTGCTATTTTGGTGCTCTGGGCTAAAATTCTCAAGACCTCACCGATGGAAACATCTCCTGCCGCCTCATGCCAGCAATCGTAATCGGTTGCGAAGGCGATGGTGGCGTAACAGATTTCGGCTTCCCGGGCCAGTTTGGCCTCTGGGAGGTTGGTCATCCCAATGATATCGACACCCCATGTGCGGAAAAGCCTCGATTCAGCGCGTGTTGAAAATTGAGGCCCCTCAATACACAGATAGGTCCCATCTTTGTGAACCGTCGCGCCGACCTTGTTTCCAGCCTCGCAAAGGATCAGGCTTAGAACAGGACAAATCGGATCCGCAAAACTGATGTGACCAACGATCCCATCGTTGAAAAAGGTGTTCGGACGGCCCTTCGTCTGATCGATGAATTGGTTCGGGATCACCATATCCCCGGGGTGGATGGATTCTTTCATCGAACCCACGGCACTGACACCGATGATCCACTGGGCACCCAGCTTTTTCATCCCGTAGATATTCGCCCTGAAGTTTAGCGAAGAGGGCTGGATACGATGGCCCTTTCCGTGTCTGGGCAAAAAGACGACCTTCATCCCCTCGAGACGTCCCACAATGAACGAATCCGACGGGTCTCCAAAAGGCGTTTTTAAAGAGATGGTTTGGATCTCTTCAAGACCCTCCATTTCATAGAGGCCCGACCCGCCGATCACCCCGATGATCTTCTCTTCCATTAATCTCCTCCCCCGTCGTATTCCGATACAGCCTCCATAATTAGGTGGATGTTAACCCCGCCCTGATGAAAAATCAATCGTTGAAGGGAACGGTTTTAAACCCTGCCTACCGGACAAGCCCTGAACCTAGCATGGTACAGGGCAGGCAGGCGCTGCCGACTCATCTGAACTTTTCCCCTGGAGTTGACCGCAGGCAGCTGAAATCTCTCTCCCTTTGCTCGCTCGGACAATTGCCGTGAGCCCGCCCTCCATTAATATTTTTTGGAACCCTTTGACCTTCTCTTCCGATGGTTTTCTAAGAGGAATCTCAGGGGATTCGTTCAGAGGGATGAGATTGATCTTGGAGGGAATGCCTTTCAATATTTTTAGCAATCTTTTGGCATCCTGGGGAGAATCATTAATCCCTTCCACCATGACATATTCAAAGGTAATTCGTGTTCTTCGCTTGAGGGGAAAATGCCTGCATAACGCTAAGACCTTATGGAACGGGTAACGACGATTGACTGGCATTAAATAACTTCGCGTCTCCTCCTCTGTGGCATTGAGGGAGAGGGCGAGGCGAAATGAAATTTTTTCTTTTGACAGTCTTTCCAACTCGGGGAGGAGACCGACCGTCGAGAGGGTGATCCTTCTTGACGAAAACTTGAAAGCATCGGGGTGGGCCATCAAGGCTATCGCCTTCAATGAATTTTCGTAATTAGCAAGGGGTTCCCCCATTCCCATCAAGACGATATTGGTTATGAATTTCTTTTCAGGGAGCATTCTTCCGACCGCCAGGATCTGGTTGAGGATCTCTGAGATCTTTAGATCTCGTTTCCATCCTGTTTTTCCAGTCAGACAGAATCGACAACCGAAGGCACATCCCACCTGGGTAGACAGGCAAAGGGTGAGGCGCGCCTTATCCGGAATCAGCACGGTTTCAATTCGATTTCCATCTTCAAGTTCAAATAAACACTTCTTTGTTCCGTCACGGGCCTGTTCCACTCGCAACGGGCGTAAGGTGGAGATAACGCTAACCCGGCTCAACTCTTGGCGAAACCCTTTAGAGAGGTTGGTCATCTCATCGAAGGACTGGACGCCCTTCTGATAGAGCCATCTCAAGATCTGGATACTCCGATAGCCTTCTTTCCCGAATGACTTGAGGAATTCGTTGAGTTCAGAGGGGCTTAAATTCTTAAGGTCGATCTTTTCTAAGGGACTCTTCAATATTCAAATATCTCCAGAGAATTAAAGAAGTACTTGATTTCAAAGGCGGCTGTCTCAGGCGCATCGGAGCCGTGCACCACGTTCTTTTCAATATTGGCAGCAAACTCATGCCGCAAGGTCCCTTTCTTTGCTTGTTTAGGATCGGTGGCGCCCATTAATTCGCGCGTCTTTGAAATCGCCCCCTCTCCTTCGAGAACCATGACCACAGAAGGCCCGGAAGACATAAAGGTGGTCAGGCTTTCGAAAAAAGGTTTCCCTCGATGGACCGCATAAAATCCCTCCGCCTCCTTCTTATTCATCGAAATCATCTTCAAACCGATCACCTTCAGCCCATCGTTTTCAAAACGTTTAATGACCTCACCGATGAGGTGTTTCTGAATGCCGTCCGGCTTCACAATAGACAGTGTCCTTTCCATATCTTCCTCCCTTACGCTTAAATTATAAGTGTTTAATCTATCTTTCACAATTCCTAATTGTCAAGGGAGGGTCCCTTCATGTGCATTGACAAAGCAGATATCGATGTCCTATTCTCCAGTTATCCTATGAATAAGGAGGAGCGGATGGAAGGGGGAGTAAGAAAGACTTACGATGTGATTATTGTCGGGGGAGGGCCTGCCGGCCTCACAGCAGGTCTCTATACCGCCAGGTCAAGACTCCATAGCCTCCTCATCGAGAACGGTCTTTTGGGAGGCCAGATGACCACCACAGAGCTCGTTGAGAACTATCCGGGCTTTCCACAGGGGATCACCGGGGATGAGCTGAGTCGTTTGATGGAGGAGCAGGCAAAGCGATTTGGGCTGGAAGTTGTTTCCCAATGCGTTGTGGAGGTGAAGCTAAAAGGCCATAAGAAGGTCGTTAGGACCGAGGAGGGAAGCTATCTTTGTGATGTCCTTATTATTTGTACGGGGACGGAATACCGGAAATTGGGCGTTCCCGGGGAGAAAGAATTCGCCGGAAAAGGGGTTTCTTATTGTGCGACGTGTGATGGGGCTTTTTTCCAAGGGAACCAAATCGTCGTCGTGGGGGGAGGGGATTCCGCCCTGACCGAAGCCCTCTATCTCACGAAGTTCGTGAAGGAGGTGACCATCATCCATCGAAGAGAAGCTCTTCGTGGAACAAAGATCTATCAGGAGAGAGTCTTTGCAAATCCCAAAATCAAATTGCTCTGGGATTCCGTGATACAAGAGATAAAGGGAGATTCAACCGTCCAATCGGTCCGAGTAAAAAATGTAAAAACCGGACAGGTAACCGAGCATGCTATGCAGGGTGTTTTCCTTTTTGTGGGGCTGTCACCCAGAACGCAATTTTTGAAGGGTTTGGTCCAAATGGATGAGGAAGGATATATCCTTACCGGTGAGAATGGGGAAACATCTGTCAAAGGCATCTTTGCCGCCGGCGATTGTAGGAAGAAGCTGGTGCGTCAAATTGCCACGGCGGTGGGAGATGGAGCGACCGCTGCCTGTGCCGCCGAGAAATACTTAGAGTTGAAAGAATAAAGGGAAAGGCATAGAGCTTTAAGTTGAAAGTTGAAAATGCGAAACCAAAAGGGAGTGGAGGAGGAATGAGTTTGGTCCGTTCTCTTTTGTGCATTGGAATTTTGGCTATACCAATGATTTCGGTCGGTCAGGAAGTGAACAGGGAAGGCTGGCCCGTCCCGGATTTAAAAGGTCTCATTCCTTATTCCATTCACGTCGAGAAGTTGGATGGAGTAGAGAAGATCATCGAGAGATTTTATACTCCCGATGGAGGACATGTCGCAAGGATAAGCGGAAACGGCAAGACCTTCGCCTATGCTGTAGACCATGATAGAGAGCCCCCCATTGACTACCTTTTGCTCGACCCCGATGGATTAGGAAAATTTACACAAAAATTTGGATCCGAGGATTCCTACAAGATTCCTGAATGGGTCTCCCGTTAATTCCTCAAGAAAAATAAGTTGACGCTGCTAATTTTTTTGTACTCCCTGAACAAAAAAGGTCAGTTTATCTCTTTCTCGAGAATCCCAAATTTAAACTAATATTTCAGAAATCAATTGCTTGAGTAGATAAACTTTTGTTGGCACTGAAAATGCACAACATAAACTGATCGAAAATCGAGCTAGCGGGGAATCGACGCGTGCGGGAAAAAACCAAAACTTGCTTTCTTGCCTAAAGGCAAGAGTTAAAGGTGGTCCTTAGGGGGTTTATATTTGCGAATCCTCCAAATGACGGGGTGGCCGATGCGAAGAGAATTTTGCCGACGAGTAGTCTGTCTCAATATGTTTTTTTTGACCTTTATCCGTAGGAGGTGGTCCGGATGGTAGTGCCAAGACTCTGTAAGTTTTATAAAGATGCCGAAAGCCTCGACACTCATCAAGGCGTCAGTTCTTGCGATCTTGATTCCGATAAAACGACCTGCACCGGAGACATTGATTCCTGCCCAAAATCCGATTCCTTGAAGAGATATTTCTTCGAACAAATAAGAAGGGAAGGGGGCTGGGAATGGAAGAGGAGAAGAAGTTCCTTTTCAGAAGATCCGAAAGCCCGAGCTTAGGCGCGGGAATTGGTTACTCGAACACCCGCACGACCTGCGAGGGGAATGCTAAGCCTTGTGAGAAATCTGATACCTTAAAGTAATAGTTCCAAAGGAGATCAGAAGGATTAGACAAGAAATAGAATCGTTGCAGTCCCTCTTGAAATAGTTTTCTGTTTCTTCTTCTGCTTTAAGCCGGCCAGGACAAAACCAATAAAAACGCCGTCTTATAAATTCACTGCTGTCCTTTAGAAAAGTACAAAAGTGAAGCTCCACGCCCTAAAGGGCGGGGCTTCCCGGCAAGGTAGTGTCCATTTATATTGTGCCCCTTACCCCCACCTTAAAGGGTGGGAAGGGGCACATTCCGGCCAATAAAATCAGCAATTTTTTTGTTGGCAGGGAGCACTTTATGTTATCATATAAAAAGAGGAATTTATTGTCTGAGAATAATGAATGGGATGGAGGAGGTGAAAACGGAATGAAAGAGAATGTGGAAAAGGCGTTGCAGAAGATTCGGCCCGCCCTCCAAGCCGACGGAGGGGATATCGAATTGATCGATGTGGTGGATGGAGTGGTTAAGGTCAGATTGACCGGCGCCTGCGGCGGCTGTCCAATGTCGCAGATGACTTTGAAGATGGGGGTTGAAAAAGTACTCAAGCAACAGGTCCCAGAAGTGAAAAGCGTGGAGACCGTTTGAGATGGATCAGGGGAAGTCCGCCCATGGTGGACTTCCTTTAGGGAGTTTAGGATGAAGTCGGTTCATCTTTCTGCGCCCGCCATTGCCGTCTTAGAAAAAAGGTATTTGAAAAAGGATGAAAGGGGCAGGGTGGTTGAATCTCCCGAAGAGATGTTCCGCCGTGTCGCCCGAAATATCGCTGAAGCAGAACGCACTTATAATCACCCGACCTCCATCGAAGAGCTTTCCGAGACTTTTTTTCGGATGATGGCCTCCCTGGATTTTCTTCCAAACTCACCCTGCCTGATGAATGCGGGGAGAGACCTCCAACAGTTGGCTGCTTGCTTTGTCCTGCCCATAGAGGATTCCCTCGACTCTATCTTCGAAACGGTAAAACAAACGGCCCTCATCCATCAAAGTGGAGGGGGAACGGGTTTTTCATTCAGCCGTCTGAGGCCGAAACATGACACAGTTCAAACCACCGGCGGGGTAGCCAGCGGTCCGGCTTCATTTATGAGAGTGTTTAATATGGCCACAGAGGTCATCAAGCAGGGAGGGACGAGGAGAGGGGCTAACATGGGGGTGTTGCGGGTCGACCATCCGGATATCATCGAATTTATTACTACCAAGGAAAATCCGAATGAGATGACAAACTTCAACTTATCCGTGGGACTCACCAAAGAATTTATGGAAGCCCTTGAAAAGGACGGCGACTATAGTCTGATTAGTCCGAGGACGAACAAAGAAGTAGGTCGCCGCAAGGCGAGGGAAGTATTTGATGTTATTGTGAAGGCGGCCTGGGAAACAGGGGACCCAGGGGTCTTATTCTTAGACCGGATTAATGAGGCGAACCCCACCCCACAACTGGGAGATATGGAGAGTACCAATCCATGTGGTGAAGTCCCTCTCCTTCCCTATGAACCGTGCGTGTTGGGTTCGATCAATCTTTCTCATATGGTGACAGTGCGGAATGGGAGGGCGGAGGCCGATTTTGAAAAGATTAAGAAGACCGCAAAGGATGCGGTCCATTTTCTTGATAACGTTGTTGACATGAACCAATACCCTTTGCCACAGATCGCCCGGATGGCAAAAGGGAACCGGAAGATCGGTCTCGGGGTCATGGGATTAGCCCATTTCTTTGTCCGATTGGGCATTCCTTACAATTCACCGAAAGCTTTGGAAGTGGCAAGAGGTCTAATGAGTTTTATTCAACATCAAGCCAGAGAGCGATCCATGGAACTGGCTGAGGAAAGAGGAGTTTTTCCAAATTTCTTGGGTTCCATTTATAGTAGAAATGGGATGAGGTTGAGGAATGCCACGGTGACGACAATTGCCCCTACCGGGACCCTGAGCCTGATCGCTGATTGTTCCAGCGGCATCGAGCCTCTCTTTGCCATTCACTATATCCGGAGGGCATTAGAGGGAATGGAGTTTGAAATGACCGACCCCCTCTTTCTTGAGTTGGGGGAAAAAGAGGGTTTTTTAAGCCAAGACTTAATGAAAGCCCTTTCAGACGGGGCGACTCTTCGAGAGCTGCCCAATGTTCCTCCGTCTATCAAAGAGCTTTTTGTCACCGCTTTTGAGATCCCCCCTGTCTGGCACATCAAGATCCAGGCAGCCTTCCAAGAGTATACGGATAATGCTGTATCGAAAACGATCAACTTTCCAGGAGATGCGACAAAAGATGAGGTGAAAGAGGCCTATCTTCTGGCTTACCGGGAAAAATGCAAAGGCATCACCATCTATCGAAGCGGGAGTAAGCCCGGCCAGGTATTAGCGTGTGGAACAAAGCAGGTCTGTTAACCAAAGGCATAGCATAGCGCAGAGCGCAAAGACCATGGCGTTAAGAACTTCTAGACTGTAAATTTTTCAGTTTTGTTTATTGGAAATTTAGGTTTGGAATTTGTTTGGTATTTGTAATTTGGAATTTGAAGTTTGAAGTAACCATGTATCCTGTCGTCGACCCGGAGAAATGTAATGGCTGCGGAAACTGCATCGAGATCTGTCCCAGCGAGGTCTATGAAATCGAAGAAGAGAAGTCGAATCCTACCCGCCCCGAGGATTGTATTGAGTGCTGGGCCTGCGTGAACCAATGCCCAATGGAGTCGATCCAGCTTTATGAGGATTGACCCGTTCGGGAGCGCCAAGACCTGCTCAAGGTCTCTCCTGAACAGGAGAGTCGAAGGGTCGACTCCTGCACTTTCTTTTCAAATCTAACCCTAAAAACCACTTGAAAAAAAAGATGGACTTTCCTATGATGGAGTCGGTCATCAGCTCTTACCTCTAAAACAAGGAATGAGCACGGGAGGGGTCGGGGAGGGCTTTAGGGCAAGATGAAATTTAATCGATATGAATGATTCATTCCATTTGGAATCTCCTGCAAAGGTCAACCTGAGGCTGGAAATCCTGAAGAAACGGGAGGACGGATATCATGAGTTGAGAACTGTCTTCCAGAAGATCAGTCTTCACGATACGCTCCGTTTCTCTCTGAAAAAGAGAAGGGGAGTTTCCATCGCGACCGATCATCCCAAACTCCCCATCGGAAAGAACAATCTGGTTTACAAGGCCGTTCAAGCCATGATGAGGGTATCCGGTTATAGGGGGGGGGTTGATATTGAGATCGAGAAGAGAATTCCTCTCGGGGCCGGACTCGGAGGGGGAAGCAGTAATGCCGCGACCACTTTGAGGGCATTGAATCATCTCTTGGAAACGGACCTTCCTGACAAGGCGCTGATGGGGATGGGACTGGAGATCGGGGCAGATGTTCCTTTCTTCTTTTTGAAAGGCGCTGCTATTGGTTCGGGGATCGGCGAACGGCTAAGAAAGGTAGAACTTCCTGATCTGTGGTATGTTCTCATCTATCCGAATTTTGAGGTTTCAACCCGCTGGGCCTACCGCAATTTCGTATTGACAAATCAGCAATTTCATATTAATCTTCGTGGGTTTCTGAAGACTCCTGAGGGAATTTCTCGCATTCTCTTGAATCATCTGGAAGCTGTGGTTTCGAAAAAATATCCTCAGATTGGTCTCATGAAAAAGACTCTTTTTTCTGCGGGAGCCTTGGGTGCTTTAATG
>JBAVGF010000106.1:0-4205 GCA_049684675.1 Thermodesulfobacteriota bacterium
TTGTTTTATTGTAACAGATATTGAATTTGGGGACTATAAGGAGTTGGAAGGAGGTAAGCATCTCTTTTTCCGTGACAACCGTGGAATGCCCCCTCACCCTATCCCTCTCCCGCAAGGGGAGAGGGGAGGGTGAGGAGACTTGAGCATTTATCACGAAATTGGAGATGCTTCTTGGAAGGAGGAAATTCGTCGGAAATAGGGGATCTCGATAAGATTATAAATTGAAAACAAGGAATGGGAGCAGCCGGTCTGTTTACGTGGGAAGGGACCACAAAAACTGGGGGCGGGCAGGGAAACAAATTTTCTTGACATCTTAAAAATCTTTGATAAAGTATTCGCCTAAATAAGAAAGGAGGCCTGCTATGGCATTTTCAACCGATTCGACTTTGGGAGAAATCTTAGATAATGAGAAGGGTAAGGCTGTTTTAGAGAAACACATGCCGGGCGTATCGAAGGACCCACGAACCGCCATGGGTCGGGGCATGACTCTGAAGCAGATTGCCGCTTTTATGCCGGCACAAATAACTCCTGCTCTGCTTCAAGCCATAGAGGCAGACCTGAAGAAGATATAGAAAAACTACGTCGGCGATTCCTGCCTGCTGTCGGGCAGGAATGCCGACGCTATATCGCTCACGGACGATACTGATACCGAGAACGAAACGGAGGATCAGCGCACACCCCTTTGATCGGGTGATCCGCGTTGGCCGACGCGTGCTCGAGCAATTTGAACACCATCTCCGCCTCTTCCGGCGCACCGATGGCTGCGGCAATCTCCTCTGCAGTAAAGGACTTTGCCTCTTCTTTCTTGAGAAAGGCGAAGGCTTTGGCCTGAAGCTCAATAACCAACCCCGCTGCTTTTTTCCCCGCCTCCACACCGGGTTGATGATAGGCATTGACGTTGACCAGCGACGCATAGAAGCCTACGGCCCGTTCGTAAAGCGCGATTAAGGTCCCGATGGAACGGGGATCTATCTTTTCAATCGTAAGGGTGATGGATTCCCGGTCCTTTTCGCTGAGCGCCCTTCGGGTCCCCTGCAGAAAAGCATTGAGATAATCGCCGCTGGTGGCCTTCCCATCCAGCACTAAAGAAGGACCCTGGCGGTCCTTGAGCACCTCAATGAAGGTGACAAAGAAGTTGTTCAGGCCTTCGCGAAGCTGCTGGACATAAGCGTGTTGATCGGTAGAACCCTTATTGCCGTAAACCGAAATCCCCTGATTGACGACCTGACCCTTGAGGTCTTTTTCTTTGCCAAGGGACTCCATGATGAGCTGCTGGAGGTATTTCGGAAAGAGCTGGAGTCTATCTTTATAGGGGAGAATGACCATATCCTTTTTTCCAAAACCTCCGGTGGCGTGATACCAGGCGAGAGCCAATAGAGCTGCAGGGTTGGTCCGGGAGTCCTTTTTCCGGGTCACTTCATCGCAGAGACGGGCACCTTGCAAGAGTGCGTCGATATCGATACCCTGGAGTGCAGCGGGAAGAAGTCCCACTGCAGAAGTCTCTGAGGTTCTCCCCCCCACCCAATCCCACATCGGAAAACGCGCGATCCACCCTTCCTTTTTTGCTATCCGGTCGAGGTCGCTGTTTGCCCCGGTAATCGCGACGGTGTGTTTTTCAAAACGAAGTCCTTTTGATTGATAAGCAGCTTTCGCCTCAAGCATTCCATTTCGAGTTTCTATCGTGCCGCCGCTTTTTGAGATAACAATGGCCATGGTCTCTGATAAGACACCTTTGATTTCTTTTAAGATCCGGTCGAAGCCGTCCGGATCGGTATTATCAAAAAAATAGGGTCTGATGGAGTCTTTGGAGGTCTTAAGCGCATCGGATACGAATTGAGGGCCCAGGGCCGATCCGCCGATGCCGATGATCAGCATACGGGAAAAGGGTTTGCCTTTTTTGGATTTTATCTTTCCGGCATGAACCTTTTTAGAAAAATCTTTGATGGCCTGGAGGGTTTTCTCGATGTCGCGGGTAATTTCTCTTTTCGGAGCCAATTCCGGGGCACGGAGCCAGTAATGGCCGACCATCCGATTCTCATCAGGGTTTGCAATGGCCCCGGATTCAATGGCCTCCATGTCCTGGAAGGCTTTTTCGATTGGAGGGCCCATCCGGTCGAAATAATCATCCGGAAACATCATGCGGCTGATATCCACCATCAGCCCGATCTCAGGATTGAAATTGAGATACTCCTTATACCGTTCCCACTGTTTGATGCTTTCCATCAGTTGCCCCCATATAATCTGATCTTAGGTTGTTCCTAACAACATTGTGGGTAGCGCCCCCATTTATTGGGGGCGAATACAGAATTCTCGTCGGCAATGAATGCCGACGCTACATCTTATCTCCCGTACTCTTGGTTTATAGAGGTACTCGGCTAAGCCTTCAGAAGACTCGCGGCACGAGAGGCCGCGCCGAGAAGAGCTGTTCTTTCATTCATAATAACCTTGACCGGAATCTGGGCTACAATGCGGGAGAGTCTTCCTTTGTCTTTGAGGGCCTTCATGAAAGTCCCGTCTTTCAGTTTCCAGATGATCTTGGGAGCGATGCCGCCTCCGACATAGACTCCTCCAACGGCCATGACCTGGAGGGCGAGATTTCCGGCGGCCGCGCCGTAGATGGAAGTAAAGAGATCCAACGCCTTCCAGCACAACTTGCTCTTCCTGTGACGGGCCATCTCGGAAATCACTTCGGGCGGGTCTTCTCCTTTCATCTCCTCCGAAAGCCACGATGGCTCGCTTCCAAACCTTTTCGAATCCCTCAGGAATTGATAAATATGGAAGAGACCCTCTCCCGAGAGGACACGTTCATAACTGACATGATCGAAGCGGTCGGAAAGATAATTAAACAACTCCGTCTCTAAATGGTTTCTGGGCCCGAATTCGGCATGTCCCCCTTCGGAAGGAGAGGGAACGTATTGTTTCCCGTCCCAGAAAAGAATCGCCTCTCCGAGGCCTGTACCGGCCGAGATGAGGGCTTGGGTTCCTTTTCTTATCCTGCCCGCGCTTAAGATTTCAAAGTCGCCCTTCTTCAAAACAGAGATTCCGTAGGCGTTGGCGACGAGGTCATTGATCACCTCTACCTTCTTGAGGGAGAGGAGTTTTTGAAGCGATTGGATATCTATCCACCACGGAAGGTTTGTAGCGACGATGACTTCCTCCGTGACAGGGCCGGCAACACCGAAACAGGCTGCGACGATTTCCCTTTGCCCTTTTAGGAAATTGACGAGAATATTTTCCAGTCCCTTGTAATTTTTGGTTAAATAGGTTTTCTCAGACAGGAGGCGAAAGCGGCCCCGGGTGATTTCAAAAAGCCCAAGGCGAGTGTTTGTCCCGCCTACATCTCCGGCCAAGATCAATTGAGACTTGCTGCTTTGAACCATCAATTTTCTTTATACATACACGGGAGTTCCCTGTCAATACGCCCGGGGGTCGATTTTCCTGATAATAAGCAGGCAGGGATGAGAATACCCTACCTCATAAACTTTGACCGACAAATGGGGTGAATTCAGTAGTTCCCTGGTAAAAAAATAGTATTTTTATGAGGGAATGACGAAATCTATTGAAAATCAAATAATAAGATATATAGAGTGGTCTTAGGGTAGTTTATAACACTTTAGCTTTTTGAAACGAGAGGAGAATGGTCTGACGGTTCCCGCCAGGGGCGGGGCTTTCAAAGTTTCAGAATGCGGTTCTTCATATTGTATCGTGTTGGAATGCAGAAAGAGAACGGACCCCTGCAATACTTTTGGAACCATCTGATTGGTCCAGTAAAAGGTTCCCGCTCTGAAACTTTTTGCAGCCGCGTCCCTGCCGGGATCTGGGGTTCTGTAGTGCCGATTTTATAAAGCGCTAAAGTATTATAACGGCATCAAGTTAAATGAGGTGAAATGGGTCGGGGATACTATCCGCAAGGAGGAGAACAATGATCGGATTTGATCTAACTGAGAAGCAGAAAAGCCTTCAAGAAAAGGCAAGGCGATTCTCTAAAGAGGTGATCCTGCCTGTGGCCGCGAAACATGACCAAGATGGAACCTTCCCACTCGATATCATGGAGAAGGCTCATCAGGAGGGGTTCTTCACCCCGCTGGTTCCCAAAAAATACGGAGGGCAGGGCTTAGGGCTGCTGGAGACCTGCATCATCTCGGAGGAACTCGCAGCAGGCTGCATGGGGATCTATGTCTACATTTTTGTGAGCACACTGGCGC
>JBAVGF010000107.1:0-8686 GCA_049684675.1 Thermodesulfobacteriota bacterium
TATTTTTATCGGTATCGGTCTGCCTTGCTCCATATAGAAAATGGCATGAGCTACTCCAATAAAGACCATCGTCAGATGTTGGAAGCGATGAAGAAGAAGAACCCAAAATTGGCCGAAAGACTTGTCCGAACGCATTTGGCGAGAGGAAAGGGACTTGTTCTGAAGGAAATTCAAGCGGGAAGAATCGCCCCCTAAAATGAGACAGGTTACCTTATAGATGACTGAAAAAGTAGCCTGTCCAATTTTTCCCCTGTTTTACAAAATTGTCATTTTCTAAGTAAATTTTTCATAATTTGTCCACCGTCCTCAATTCATCTCCTCTCACCCACACCTAAACATCCCATCCTTCTATATCGTAAAACTCATTAAAAAATAGATAGTTATCAAAAACCTGCACGTTTTATGAAAATTTGGAGCATCTTGGAACAAAAGTTGCTCTTTTGTCAATCCTTGGGAAAATCTATACCCGTAGTTTAGGCTATATCGTCATGGCAAAAGACACAAATAGAGTCATTTCAGAGCTACATAAAGGAAAATATATACCCACCCAAAACATGAAGAGAAAAAAAACAAATACCCATTTAGACGATCAAAGAATGATTCGATCTCTCAAGAACCCAGCCGTCACTAAGCCCTTCCCTGCAGAACAGGCGAAGTCGGCGAAGGAAGAGATAACTGCATTAAAGCAGGAGATGGAGTTCATTTTAGGCGTAACAAAAACCGGCCTGGATATTATCGACCCACAATTCAACATACGATATATCGATCCGGAATGGGCAAAGGTGTATGGCGATCCGACAGAAAAAAAATGCTATGAATACTTCATGGACAGAAACGAAGTATGCCCCGACTGCGGAATTCCGGTTGCTCTTAAAAAAAAGAGGGTCGCCGTAACCGAAGAAACTTTGGTGAAGGAAGGGAATCGCCCGATACAAGTAACCACCATTCCTTTCCAAGATGGTGACGGAGAATGGCTGGTTGCCGAAGTGAACGTGGATATCTCTGAACGGAAGCGAACTGAAGAATCGCTGCGCAAGGCCCACGAAGAACTGGAAATACGGGTTCAGGAACGAACCGCCGAACTGGCCCGGACAAACGAGGCGATGCAAGCTGAAATCACTGAACGCAAGCCCATAGAAGATGCATTACGGGAGAGTGAGGAACGGTACCGCTCATTCGTAGAGAACTTTCAGGGAATTGCGTACCGTGGGAGGATGGACTTTGTTCCTATCTTTTTCCACGGTGCCGTCGAGGCGATCACAGGCTATAAGGAAGAGGAATTTCTCGCTGGGAACCCGAGATGGGACCAAATGATCCATCCTGATGACTTATCTAAGATTCATGAAAGCTTCCAAGAAATCCATTCGACTCCAAGCTACTCAGCTGCACGTGAATACCGTATTTTACGGAAGGATGGAAAGGTACAGTGGGTTCATGAGCAGATTCAGAACATCTGTGATAGTTCAGGAAAGCCAATGATGGTTCAGGGAGCACTCTACGACATCACCGACCGCAAGCGGGCAGAGGAGGCATTGCGGAGAAGTGAAGAGAGATACCGAACCATTCTTGAGGAAATGGAGGAAGGATATTTTGAGACTGACCTTGCCGGTAATCTTACCTTCGTTAATGATGCGGGGTGCAGAAATCTCGGATATCCCCGAGAAGAATTGATCGGGATGAACAACCGGATGTATGCAGATGAAGAGAACGCAAAGAAAGTATTTCAAGCTCTCAGCAAACTCTACAGAACAGGGGAACCCTGTAGAGTATTTGATTATGAGACTATAAAAAAGGACGGGACTAAGGCAATTAGCGAATTATCGGCATCTCTTATGAGGGATTCAGAAGGCAAACCGATCGGATTCCGTGGCACCTCGCACCACGTCACCGAACGCAAGCAAATGGAAGAGGCCCTGCGTGAAGGGGAAGAACGATATAGAACTCTCCTGGAGACCATGGAAGAAGGCTACTATGAGGTTGACCTCACCGGGAACCTCACCTTCATCAATGATTCCTTTTCTAAAATGCATGCCAGAGAGAACATGCTGGGGATGAATAATAGACAATATATGTCTAAGGAAATGGCCCGAAGAGTATATGAAATGTTCAATGGGGTGTACAAGACCGGTCAACCAGTGAGGTTAGTTGAATGGGAGATCATAAAGGGGAATGGCGGGAAAGCTGTTGTGGAGGCTTCCGTTTATCTAATCAAGAATGCCAAAGGAGAGCGGATCGGGTTTCGGGGTATCGAGCGGGACATCACCGACCGCAAGCGGGCAGAGGAGGCATTGCTTAATGCAGCCCAACAATGGCGGACGACTTTCGATGGTATTAGCGACATCGTTTGTCTGCTGGACAAAGAAGGAAGAATTATCAAATGTAATAAAGCCATGACAGATCTTTTGGGGAAACCTTTCGGTGAGATCATTAACCGCACCCATTTTGAAATCGTGCACGGTGCTCCAATGCCTATTGAAGAGTGCCCTGTCGAGCGTTTGTGGAAGACCCACCGCAGAGAAACCGATAGTCTACTCATAAATGACCGATGGTTTAGCATTGCAGTAGATCCGCTTCTGGATAAAGCCGGCCGTCTCGTTGGAGCTGTTCACATCATGTCTGATGTCACTGAGCGGAAGCGAGCGGAGGAAGCGATCAGAGAGGCCGAAAAGAGGTATAGGCAAGTCATAGAAAACGCCGTAGATATTATCTACACAACTGATGCAAATGGTAATTTTACTTACGCCAATTCTGCGGCTATGACGACTACGGGTTACTCTCTTGAGGAACTTCAGCGATTCAATTACCTGAACCTCATCCTTCCTGAACACCGAGACAGGGTATCAAAGATTTATATCAGTCAGTTTCGTCAAAGACAGGTGACGACCTATGTGGAATTTCCGTTTTTCAACAAATCCGGAGAGGTCCTTTGGTTCGGGCAGAATGCCTCCCTTGTGATAGAAGGGGAAAACCCTGTTGGATTTCACGTCATCGCACGGGATATCACCGAGCGCAAGAAAGCCGAAGAAGCGCTAAGCCGGAGTGAGGAGAAATATCGAACCATTCTCGAAAGCATCGAAGATGGTTATTACGAAGTAGACCTTGCCGGGATTTTTACCTTCCTCAATGATTCAATGTGCCGAATATGGGGGTACCCCAAAGAGGAATTGATGGGCATGAATAACCGGCAGTATACAGATCCAGAGACCGCAAAAAAAGTGTTTCAAGCCTATAATAGAGTTTACAGGACTGGGGAACCCGGCAGACTATTCGATTATGAGATTATCAGAAAAGATGGAGCTAAGAGATACGTCGAGGTGTCCATATCGTTACAAAAAGATCTATCAGGTAAACCAGCGGGTTTTAGTGGGATCATACGGGACATCACCGAGCATAAGCAAGCAGATGAGACATTACGAAGAAGTGAGGAGAAATACCGAACCATTATTGAGAAGATCCAAGATGGTTATTTTGAGAATGATCTTGCTGGTAACTTTACCTTTGTTAATGATGTAATTTGCAGACATCTCGGATATGCCAGAGATGAATTAATCGGGATGAACTATCAGCAGTATACGGACGAGGAAAACGGTAGAAACTTGTATCAACACTATATCGGACTCTACAGAACAGGGCAACCCATTGAGCCATTCGAAGCAGGATATGTCACAAAAGATGGGGCCAAACTGCTTGCCGAAATTTCGGTATCTCTTATATGGGATTCCGAAGGGAAACCGATCGGCTTTCGGGGCATCTCGCGCGACATCACCGAGCGCAAGCGAGCGGAAGAAGAGAAGTTATCTCTTCAAGAGCAGCTACGGCAGTCGCAGAAAATGGAGGCCATTGGCCAGTTGGCGGGAGGTGTTGCCCACGATTTTAATAATCTCCTGACCGTCATCAAAGGCTACAGTCAACTTTCCCTTCTCGATCTTAAAGAAAACGACTCCCTCCGGGGAAACATCCAAGAGATTGAAAAAGCCACCCAACGGGCAACAGATCTAACCCGTCAACTCTTGGCCTTCAGCCGTCGTCAGATCTTAGACCTCAAAGTGCTCGATCTCAATGTCCTCTTAACAGATCTGGACAAGATGTTGCGCCGGATTATCGGCGAGGACATCCAACTGGTCACTCTCTTATCCGAGGATTTGGGAAAGGTGAAAATAGATCCGAGTCAAATCGAGCAAGTGATCTTCAATTTAGCCGTGAACGCCAGGGATGCGATGCCTTCCGGCGGAAAACTCACCATCGAAACGGCCAATGTCGAATTGGATGAAGAGTATGCTCATGCCCATATCAGCGTCATCTCAGGTCATTATGTGAGGCTCTCCGTCAGCGATACAGGGGTTGGGATGTCACAGGAGGTGAAAGAAAGAGTCTTTGAACCCTTCTTTACGACTAAAGAAAAGGGGAAGGGTACCGGATTGGGCCTCTCCATGGTCTATGGAATCGTGAAGCAGAGTAGTGGAAATATCTGGGTTTATAGCGAACCGGAACATGGGACGACCTTTAAGATTTATCTTCCAAGGACGGAGGAAGAAGTGGATACTCTTCACGAGCGGGAAGAAAAGGATTTCTTTCCCAGAGGGAGCGAGACTGTCCTCCTGGTGGAGGATGATGAGTTGGTGCGAGATCTGGCAAACCGACTTTTAAAACAACAGGGCTACAGGGTTTTGGACGCAGCGAATGGCGAAGAGGCACTGCGTGTTGCCAAGGAACATGATAGAGAAACAATCCATCTCCTGCTGGCTGACATTGTGATGCCTCAAATGGGTGGAAAAGCGCTGGCCGATCAGCTTAAAATCCTGCGGCCCAACGTCAAGGTTCTCTATACCTCGGGTTATGCGGACAATGCGATTTTCCACCACGGTGTGCTGGACCCGGGGACCCACTTTTTGCAAAAACCTTTCTCACTCAAAACTCTATCACACAAGGTCCGCGAGGTATTGGACGGATAAATGAAGATGAGGAGAGAGGGAAACATTGATTTGAAACCGATTGGAGCGAGCCAATGAAAGAGATTATGACACCCCGTGAGGCAGCTGAGTATTTGAGCGTTCATGTTCGAACCATCTACCGCCTGGCTAAAAATGGGGAGATCCCCGGTCGTAAGGTAGGCGGAAGCTGGAGGTTCAAGAAGAACGCCCTGGATGAATGGCTCTCCTGGAGAGAAGACCCCTTTTCTTACGGAAAAGGATACAAAGAGAGGATTCAAGGGAGCAAGTAAGTGGAAAGCCGAATCTTAGTCGTGGATGATGAAAAGGAAATCAGGGGGTTTCTCAGCAAAGCCCTCACCCGCATGGGGGGATTTCAGGTGGAGCTTGCGGAGTCGGGAGAAAAAGCACTCCAAAAAATGGAGAAAGAACCCTTCGATCTCGTTTTGACAGACCTGAAAATGCCAAAGATGGACGGACTCCAATTGATCTCGGAGATCGCTAAGTCAAAACCCGAAACCCTTACGATGATGATGACGGGTCATGGAACCATTGACTCGGCATTGGAGGCGATGAAACGGGGAGCGAGTGATTATCTCATGAAGCCCCTCAACCTCGATGAGTTAATTATTCGTATCCGAAAGGTCCTGGACGAGAAACAACGCTTTGTCAGGCTGAGGGACTTCGCCGATCAACTGGAAAAAGCCAATCAGGAACTGAGAAGGATCGACAGCATGAAATCCGAATTTGTCTCGATAGCTTCCCATGAGTTAAGGACCCCGCTCGCTGCGATTAAGAATGCGGTCCAATTGGTCCTGAAGGGGACGACCGGAAAGATCAATGAAAATCAAGCGAAGTTTCTTTCCATGGCAGAGAGAAATATCAATCGCCTTACCAATATCCTCAACGATCTTCTAAACCTCTCGAGGATTGAGTCTGGAAGGATTGAACTGAAGTTTGAGAATATTGGATTGAAGGGGATTATCGAACTAACAGCATTTTCTCTCAGACCTCACGCGGATGGCAAGTCTATAAAGATCGACGTGGAGATCAGTGAACAACTCCCGCCGGTCTACGGGGATCCGGGAAAAATTGAACAGATTCTGACGAATCTTATTGGTAATGCAGTTAAATTCACACCGGACGGAGGAAGAATTCTCATTACAGCTCAACTCCTCTCTCACGACGAAAAGGGCGGCTATGGCGATAGGGTAGCTGTCTCCGTAAAAGACACAGGAATTGGAATCCCATACGAGCATTTGGATGCCATCTTCGAAAAATTTCATCAAGTAGAAGGCTCGCTTCAACGATCGGTGAGCGGGACAGGATTGGGCCTGGCTATCACAAAAGGATTGGTAGAAGCTCATCAAGGGAAAATCTGGGTGGAGAGCGAGGTGGGAAAAGGAAGCACCTTTACATTCACCTTGCCCTGTTCAGAAGGCGAGAGAAGGGACCCTCATTTCCGTTTCATCCTGGACAAGGAATTTCAGAGAGCCCAGGAAAACGATGCTCCGCTCACTCTCTTTCTGATCGAGGTGTCGGATGAAAGAGGAGAGGTCAAAGAGGCCTTGTTAGACCGATTGGAAGAAAAGGTCAAGCAGTGTCTTTGTAGAAAGGCCGATCTTTTATTGCGACGGGAGAAAGAAAAAATACTGGCCGTCCTATGTGAGGCGAATCTTAAAGGAGCTCAGGTGATTCGGCAGCGGATTCAGGAGGGAATTCAAAAGCACCCTATTGAAGGTCAAGACGCAACTGTCGTCATCAAAGTGGGAATGGCCACTTACCCTGAAGAGGCCCTTTCCAAGGCAGAGCTCTTCAGGCTCGCAAAAGAAAGACTGGGAGGTTAAGAGATGAATCCAAAAAAGATTTTAGTTGTCGATGACGAGGTCGATTTGGTGGAAACCGTCCGTTTTCCTTTGGAGATAGAAGGATATAACGTCCTGGTTGCTTACAATGGCGAGGAGGCGTTGAATCAGGCTCGCAAAGAGAAGCCGGACCTGATCCTCCTGGATCTCATGCTGCCAAAATTGGATGGGTATAAAGTATGCCGGCTATTGAAATTTGACGAAAGATATAAGCATATTCCCATCTTAATGTTGACGGCCAAGACTCAGGAAAAGGATAAAGTCCTTGGAATGGAGACAGGGGCGGATGAGTATATCACCAAACCTTTTGATATGGACTACTTGCTGAAGAAGGTGAAGGAGTATCTCAGTAAATAAACTCCCCCTCACCCCATCCCTCTCCCCCGAGGGGAGAGGGGGCGGGTGAGGGGAGGGGTGAAGACATGCCGACCTTTAAATATCGTGTGAGGGACAGATTGGGGAAGGCGGTAACCGGGACCATCGAGGCCCCGACGATCGAGGGGGCGGGAAACCATCTCTATCAGACGGGATACTTCCCGATCGCCATTGAAGAGGAGTCGGTCTCCGCTTCCATCAACCTGTCAGACCTTTTGAAACGATTTCAGAAAGTGAAGCCTGAAGAAATCATTGTCTTCAGTCAGCAGCTCTCCACTTTATATAGAGCGGGATTACCTTTGCTTTCGGGGTTAAAGGGTTTGAGAGACCAGACATCGAATCAACGGTTCAAGGAAATACTGGAAGACATCGGTCTCCAGATTGAAGGAGGGAACACACTTTTTGGGTCTATGTCCAAATATCCGAAAGTCTTTTCTGTGGTTTATCTCAACATGATCCGGGCCGGTGAAACTTCAGGAAGGCTGGGGGAATCACTCGACCGTTACGTCATCCTTGCCGATCGAGAATTGAGGAGTCGCCAAAAAGTAAAAGAGGCAACCCGTTATCCCAAGATCGTCGTCGTTTCAGTGATCATCGCATTTGCCGTCTTGCTCGCTTTCGTCATCCCGAGGTTTGCCCAGGTCTTTGCTCAATTTAATACGACCCTACCCTTGCCTACCCGAATAATGATTGGGGTCAACAACCTCTTCCACAATTATTGGTATCTTATTTTACCGGTATTTTTGTTCACACCGATCCTGCTGAAGCGCTATACGCAGACAGAAAAAGGAAAGTTCTTCTGGGATAAGCTCAAAACGAGGATTCCCGGATTCGGTCATCTTTTTGTAATCGCCGCCCTCTCTCGATTTGCTCATACCTTCGTTATGCTGAACAAGAGTGGGATTCCTATTCTCCAGACCCTTGAAGTCACTTCTTCCACCATCAACAACGTGGTTATTTCTCAATCGATTGGAAAAATCGGCCAACAGATAAGGGAAGGGAGAAGCCTGGCGGACTCGATGAAGGAGAGTGGAAGATTTACCCCACTCGTCATCCAGATGGTAGGGGTGGGAGAAACGACAGGAACATTGGATGAGATGTTGATAAGAATAACGGAATATTATGATATTGAACTGGAAAATGCGATTAAAAAAATGACCACCTACATTGAACCTGCTTTGACATTGTTTATGGGAGTTGTTGTTCTGTTTCTGGCGCTGGCCGTATTTTTGCCGTGGTGGAACATGGCCAAACTGTTCAAATAAGCTCAGGAGGAAAGATGTTCAAGAAGATGCCAATTGATGCTGCAACAGGAACCACGGCAAAGATCGTCATTCCCGCAAAAGCGGGAATCCAGAGAAATACTGGATTCCGGGTCTTGCCCGGAATGACAGAATGGCTAGGTCTTATATTGTCGTACATAAAAAATGATTTGGCAGCAGTGGCCTTAGATTTGCGCCGGTTCTTGTTAGCTTTAATCATTTGGTCGTGCCATGCCTGGGTAGCCCCAACGTTCAG
>JBAVGF010000108.1:0-3584 GCA_049684675.1 Thermodesulfobacteriota bacterium
TTGAAATATCTATTTTTTACTGCCAGTGGCTTTCACCTGATTAAAATAGTCACCGAATGCCCTGGCAACCTCTTTTGAGCGAACAAGGACCGAAGTCTCATTGTTGTTGGTCAGGGCATAGTAAGTCCAATTGGTGCTACCGAGAAGGCTGAGTTGTCCATCGACCACCATTAGTTTAGCGTGAGTGGTTTTAGAGAGAGAATCATAGATGACCTCCACCCCACCTTCGCATAAAATCGTTCCAGTATGACGATTTCGCTCGGTCGTCCGATCTTCTCCTTCTTTTACTTCTAAGATCACCTCCACCTTCACGCCTCGTTTCTTTGCGCTGATCAATTCTTTGATGAGAAGGTTTGAAGGAGTATTCGGATGCTCATCATAGTACCCCATTTCGAACATCATCACCTGAATGGAGTGTTTGGCCTCCTGGATCATTTTTTTTGCGACTTGAAAGTATTGATCATTCAACACCAACTGGACATCCTCCGCTGGAAGACTGAAGGAATGTTGAGCGTAGAAAGTGGAGAGTGGAAAAAGAAATAAAAGAGCAAGAATGACTTTCTTCATCAATTTTATTCCTCTTTTGAGGCCGCATGCCGGAGACGGTCCACGATCGCCCGGCCCAATCCAACTTCCGGGATGGGTGTGGCTACAATGAGATCCAAATTCAACGCATCCAACCGCCGGATGGCTGCAAACAGATTGGCTGCTGCTTCCCGGAGATCCCCACTCTTTGAAAGAATCTCCGTAGGATGGAGTTTTAGGTTATTCACGGGCTCCTGAAACACCAACAAGCCGATGTTCTTGTCTTTATAGAGGTCGAGGTTCTTTTCATTCCGGTCGAGAACGATAGGCGTTCGGGGGGCGTAGTGCTTCGGCAACATTCCAGGAGCCATAGGTCTGTCTTCGGATGGGCTGGTTCCAACCTCCCCAATGACAGATTCAATCTCCTCCAGTGATACCCCACCAGGCCTTAACAACATCGGCTCCTCTTCCAAAAAGGAGACGATGGTGGATTCTACTCCCACCGGACAGGGGCCTCCGTCTAAGATGAGATCAACCTGATCACCCAGTTGATCCCGAACATGCTCGGCCGTAGTCGGGCTCAGATAGCCGAAGAGATTGGCACTCGGTGCCGCAATGGGGCATTTGGATTCTTCGATCAAAGCAAGAGCCATGGGATGATTGGGCATCCGGATGGCTAATGAAGGAAGACCGGCGGTTACAATATCGGGAATATTCTCTTCCTTCAAGAGAACTATCGTGAGCGGCCCGGGCCAGAATCTTTCTGTCAATTTCTTGGCATTTGATGGAATTTCTTTGGCTAACTTCTTCACATCGGCCGGATCGGCCACATGGACGATGAGCGGGTCGAAAGAGGGCCTTTTTTTGACCTCAAAGACCCGAGCCACGGCAAGGGGGTTAAAGGCATCCGCCCCCAAACCATAAACCGTCTCTGTTGGAAAGGCAACGATTCCTCCTCTCTTGATGATTTCTGCTGCTCGTTGAATTTTCCGGTCGCCGGTCATCAGGGTTTTTTCTTTTTTATAGCCTTTGATTTTTGTACCAAGGACTTCTTCGTTTTAGATCTCAAATCAGCCAATTTTTTGGCTATTTCAGGATATTTAATCGAAAGAATTTCGCAGGCGAGATAGGCTGCGTTCTTCGCCCCGTCAATTCCAACAGTGGCTACCGGAACCCCGGGGGGCATTTGGACGGTAGAGTACAGGGCATCCGCACCATTGAGTGCACCCGATCTGATAGGAACACCGATGACAGGGAGTGTCGTACGGCTGGCCAAAGCCCCTGCGAGGTGGGCCGCCATTCCAGCCCCTGCAATCAAAACCTCAATCCCCCGTTTCCTCGCCGTCTTGGCATAATGAGCTGTCTTTCCGGGGAGGCGATGCGCCGAGCTGATTTCCACTTCATAAGGTACGCCCATCTCCTTTAGGACCTCTGCTGCTTTTTCCATGATCAGCAGATCGCTCTCGCTTCCCATCAGAACTCCAACCAAAGGCTTTTTCATAAAAACATCTCCTTTATGAATCAGGGCTAAGGCCTTGAACTACCTAACTTAGCCTTTCCCTGCTAATCCTTTTCATCTTAAGAAATTAATAAGAAATTCACAAGAGAATAAGAAGCCCGGTCAAGCAAGAATAGAGAGGGCTTCTTCTAAGGACATCTATGCGAAAAGCAGACTGAGTGGCAAGCGGCGGCATAATCGCTATTTGACACGATTCAGCCTTACTGCGACCCCGTTGCCGACTTGCCAAAGAGGAAGTTGATGAGGGGGCGGAAAACAAAACCAATAGCCCGAAAGAGGATTTTTAGGATCAGGCCCACTGGTTTCAGGAGCCAATCAAGAAGCTCGTTGACGTTGGCCATGCCCTCGGCCAACCAATCGAAGATCGGCTGAAGGATGTGCAAGGGTTTAATGTGGGCATAGACCACAAACAGGATCAGGGTGCCTGCGGAGATCCCAAACTTCAAGGCGCTGCTAAACTCGATGCCAGCAAACTCATCTAATAACAATTCTGCGCCGATATTGAAGACTACCAGGTAAGCCGCTGGTTTGAGGATGGGCTCCCTGAGGATCATCCATGTGAATATGCCCGCGGCGAAACGCATGGTAATAATGCCGATTGCCACTCCAAACATGACAATGTACAGGTTGTCGGAGAGAGCAACGACGGCTACAACATTATCCAGGGAGAAGGCCAGGTCAGCCAATTCCACAGCTATTACCACACTCCAGAAGCCTTTGCCCTCTACCCTCTTGGCCCGCGTTTGATCTTCCTCACCGGGTTCTGGTGCACCCAGATTCTCAAAGGCAAGTTTGATGAGATAGGCTGCACCCAGGAGCTTGAGATATGGATTGTGAATGACAAAATTGGCCAGAACAAGCATGAGACCACGACCAAAATAAGCCCCAAGAAGCCCCACCTTAAGGGCAGCAGACCGTTGGCCGCCCAGGATACGGTGGATCGGTGGTCCGAGGGACTTGAGTGGGCCGGGCCAAGGTACCATATCCTTTGCCGGAAGGACAGATACCAAAGCACCCAGGACGGCGGCGTTGTCAATGGAGAGAATGCCTTCCAAAAATATGACCTGGATAATGATGTAAACAAAACTCAGATCAAATTGCATCGACCCGCCGCCACGACTCCTTAGGCTTTAGCCAGGCTAAATTGTCCTTAATTATAATCATCAACAAAGAGTGATTTCAAGCTCGCCTTAAATCACTCCCATTCCCTTTAGAATCGAGAGCATGACGGCTGCGGCCATTACGGAACCGACCTGGCCACCTGTGTTGGCCCCCATCGCATGCATGAGGAGGTAATTCTTTGGATTGTATTTCTGACCCTCTTTTTGAACCACTCTTGCCGACATCGGATAGGCTGAAATCCCTGCTGCTCCAATGAGAGGATTGATCTTCCCCCCTGATAATACCTTCATCACTTTTCCAAACAAGACACCGCAGGCTGTATCGAGGCAAATGGCGAGAAAACCCAATGCGAGGATAATGAGGGTCTGATACTTCAGGAAGACTCTACCATCCATGGTAGCTCCAATGGATATGCCCA
>JBAVGF010000109.1:0-6141 GCA_049684675.1 Thermodesulfobacteriota bacterium
CCTGATGGCTTTGCACTCAATAGTACCGATATGGCAACGATATTTGCGGTTCCTACAGCTCCTCCTACAACCCAGGAGTGTAAACGTCGATCATTGAGAGGAGAATCCGTACCATACGTAAGTGTAAATGCATTGACATTTTCTAATATCGGATCTCCGCCGGGCTCAGCAGGTGGACTATCAGGAGGAATTTGATTTCTCATCAATCTATTGGTACCGTCCAAATAATAGGTCACGTGACGTATTACACCAGTATATTCATAACATACCTCTATCCTGCTAGACCCTGTTGGTATGATGGGAGGGCTAGGTGGTTGTATTGGTGTCATATCGTCGTCAAACCCTGCCATTCTTATATCCCTCAATAATAGCTCCATGGCGTTTCTAACATTTTGTTGGGACTCAGCGACTTGATCTTGAACGGTATAGGATCTTGCTTGAGCAACAAAAAGACGATATATTGCCGCAACAATTATTCCGCAAATCACCAGTGCAACCATTAATTCAATAAGAGTGACGCCTTTTTCATTAAATTTGGCCTTCATAAAAGTCTTTTTCCTATCCCGATCAGTTATCAAGGTTTTGAATGTTATACGTAAAGCTAATGGAGTGGTTTGTTGGGTCACTCCAATTCATTGTGATAGTAGTTTCTGCATTGGTACTGTTTTTAGTAATAACCCAGCTCCTGGCGTAAGTTTGTCCAGTCGAACCTGTAACGACATCCGCGCCTCCCGTCATACTATTGAATGAAAGTGCCCTTGATTGCTCCAACCGGGATTGAGCAAACGTGGATGCTTCTGTCATATGATTGCCAAAAGAAGTATTCTTGGTTGTTTGAACCATTAAACCAGCCAAAGCCAATAATGCGATGGATAGAATTACTAACGCGATAAGCACCTCAATTAACGAGAAACCTCTTGAGTTTTTGCAGCGTTTCAAGACTTAGCCTCCTCAAAATGGTTTTGACCTATGAGAGTGCAAAACCTATACCAATAGATTTTTTCCTTTTCGAAGGGGAAAGGTGATGGTATAAAAATGTTTAATAAATTAAATAGGTTAGAAGGTAAGAACAACCATTAGAGAAGGGATAATATACGATTCCGATTCGTGCTCCTTATGAAAAGTTTTAATTAATTAAGAAAAGATTGCATAGCTTCAGAGCGAGTCTGCAGAGATATCCAACGGATTTGCTTGTTTCGTGCTTGATACTTTACAGTCCATTTTCAACAATTTCATATTCCTTAATTTTATAAAGCAAGGCGCGGTGGCTTATCTCAAGTAATTTTGCAGCATGGGTATGGTTCCCTTTTGTCTTTCTTAAAGCCTTCCTAATCAAATTGACTTCTAAAGCTTTGGAGGCTTTCTTAATTGAGTACTCTTCATCGGGTAAAGTCTCCAGCTGAAATTCCTCTTTAAAATTTAGAATTTCGATAGGCAAATTCTCCAACTCAATATTATTCTTCTCAGACAAAACAATAGCCCTTTCAATTGTATTCTCCAGTTCCCTTACGTTTCCATACCACTTATAGTTCATCAGTGTGTCCATCGCGTTGTGATCGACATCCGCTACATTCTTGTTCATGGTTTGGTTATATTTCCCAATAAAATGATGAATGAGCAAGGGGATATCCTCTTTTCTTTCTCGTAGAGGTGGAATATGGATCGGAAGTACATTGAGCCGATAAAATAGGTCCTCTCTGAAACGACCCTCGTTCACCTCCTTTGAGAGATCTCTCACCGTGGCGGCTACTATTCTCACATCAATCTGAATAGGCTTTGATTCTCCTATCCTCCTTATCTCGCCTTCCTGAAGGACACGAAGAAGTTTAACCTGGAGTTGCCCGGGCAATTCTCCAATCTCGTCTAAAAAGAGCGTTCCTTCGTCGGCTTCTTCGAATAGGCCTTTCTTCGTTCGAATGGCGTCGGTAAAAGCCCCTTTAGCATGCCCAAAAAGCTCACTTTCCAATAAATTCTCTGGAATGGCTCCGCAATTGACAGCAATAAATGGGCTTTGGGAACGGTCGCTATTATAGTGTAGCGCTCTCGCTACCAATTCTTTGCCCGTTCCGCTTTCTCCTGTGATGAGCACAGTAGATTTATATTGAGATACTTTCTTAATCACATCGAACATTTTTTGCATTTTTTCATTTTTGCTGACGATATTTTCAAAACTGTATTCTTTCCCTACCTCCTTTCTCAAAAGCTGATTCTCTCTCCTTAAATGTTCCCTTTCCTCAGACTTTCTGAGAGTCAGGATAATCTCATCAGGCTTAAAAGGTTTTGAGATGTAATCATAAGCTCCGAGTTTCATCGCTTCAATGGCTGTATCCACTGTTCCGTAAGCAGACATCATGATGACGCTCGCCTCTGCTCCTGTCTTTTTTATCTCTCTCAAAAATACTAAACCATCCATACGGGGCATACGGATATCGCAAAGGATCTGATCAAAGGGCGAAGCAGAGGCCTTCTGCAGCCCTTCCTCACCGTTGGAAGAGGTCTCTACCTCATATCCCTCTTTGACTAATATCACGGACAACATGTGCCTAAAACTTTCTTCATCGTCCACAATGAGAATCCGCTTAGGAATCATTTTTGCCCTCCCCTTCTAAACAATGGCAGGAAAATAAACTTCAAATGTGGTTCCTTTTTCAACTTCACTTTCCACCCTTATTTCCCCTCCCAAAGATTCAACAAGCTTCAAAGAAATCGATAAACCAAGACCTGTTCCTTTGTCCGGAGGTTTGGTTGTAAAAAAGGGGTCGAAAATATTTTCTAAATCCTCTTTTTTGATCCCACTTCCTGTATCTGCGATTCGGACTTTAACGAGTCGGTCTCCTTTTGAGAATTTTGTGAGCAAAGCAGAAAACGGATCGGATTTGCGCAAATGAGAATAATCGGATTCCATGGGATCATTTTTACGTCTGGGAAAAGATATCCGTTGAAATCGATCGGCATATGAATACTCTAAGACATGGTCCTGCGTTTGAATTTGCAAAATACCTCCGGTCGGCATGGCGTCGATCGCATTCAAAATAATGTTAATAAAAACTTGAGAGAGCTGAGATTCATCCCCTTTAATCAGAGGAAGATCGGATTGAAGGTCTAATTGGGTCTCAATATTTTTAAAATTTTTTTGATGCGATACTAAAGAAAGGGTGCTTTCAATGATCTTATTAATCTCCACCTCACGTATTTCAGACTTAGATGGCCTTGCAAAATCCAAAAGTTCCCGGACGATTTTGTTAATCCGGTCTATTTCTTTTTCTATCCTCTTCAAATAATCTTTAGATTCTTGACGATCCACTCCTTCCTTTTTCAAAATGCTCGTATATCCCAGAACGGCCCCCAAAGGGTTCCCAACTTCATGCGCCACCCCTGCCGCAAACCTTCCGATGGAGGCGAGTTTCTCCGAGCGGATCAGCTCTTCTTGGGCTTGCTTCAATTGTTTGTTAGTCGATTCAAGGGATTCTAAATAATTCTCTAAACTTTCTTGATTCTCCTTCAATTTTTCGATCATTCGATTGAAAGACCCAATCAGCTTCCCGATTTCATTCTTTGAGGTCTCTTCTATTTTTTGGCTGAAATCCCCCTCGCTAATCTTCTGGGTTAATCGAACGAGATCTTTAATGGGTTTGACTAAAACCCGAGAAAGTAAAAAGCTCCCGAAAACGATTAGGATAATGGCGTCGAAGATGACGGTGATTGCGATGATCTTTTGGGATTTCAATAAATTTGTCATCAAATCCCCTATGAAAACCTCCATTTGAATGCCACCGATAATTTTACCCTGGTACCATAAGGGGGAGTAAAGTAGCATTTTTTTATACTGGGTTGATAGAAAGTTCCCCGATTTTTCAATTTCAGCTCTCAATTCACCTGATTGGATCGCCTTTTCCAAAAGAGGATGGGTGGATCGTGTATTGATCAACCCTGATTTCTTGCTGGCAATAATGTTGAATTGGGGATCTACAATCAATAACTCGTAAAATCCTTTTTCTTTCAGATAGATGTGGATAAAATATTGAACCTCTTTCTTAGCAGAAGAGTTATCCAAAGCAAATTCCTTTTTATCTCGCGATATGAAGTCGATGATGGTCTGGAAATCCTGGACCATTTTTTCCCCATACCTGATCTTCTCTTGGATGATGTTCTTCTCAACGATCTTTGAGATCGTAAACCCGATCAGCAGGATTGCCGCCAGCATGAGAAAGGAGATATTAATGATGACCTCAGTTCTGAGGCTTAAATTTACCTTCTTGAACAACCAAAAGTTTCTCATGAATAGCGTGACCGTGTCCGTTTTCCGTGTCCGCACGGAACCATAACGGAGTCTAAGGTTCAAAGGTTACGGTAACGAAACCCGTATCGTCAATAAAAGATTACGTTTGCAGTCTTTAAATGATTGGTACGTAACCGCTTGACGCTTCACGAAACGGGCCTCCTCACCTTAACCTATTCGATAGTTCACCTGTTTAAATACAAATACCAGTTAATTAAACTCGGTCCATAAAAAAGAGCGATCACTGCCCCAAGGGAAAGAAACGGTCCAAAGGGTATGGCATACTTAAAATCCTTTCCTTTCGAGACCATAATGATAATACCAGTAATTGAACCAATAAGCGAACCTAAAAGAATGGTGAGGATGACGGCTTTCCACCCCAGGAAGGCGCCAATCATGGCCAACAATTTGACATCTCCTCCCCCCATCCCTTCCCTTTTAAAAAGCCACTGATATAGGGTAGCCACTAAAAAAAGACTTCCTCCTCCCAATAATACCCCTAATAGGGAATTGAGAAAAGTGATTTGGGGAATGATCAGAGAAGCCAATAAACCTACCCCTATCCCTGGAAGGCTGATCACATCCGGGATGATCTGATGATAGAGGTCGATAACAGTGATCACAATTAATGCTGCCACGAAGGCAAAGTAGATGAGATAGCTCAGAGAGAGTCCGAATTTCATGAACAAAATAAGTGAACCGAGGGCAGTGATTCCCTCGACCAAGGGATATTGAATGGAAATGGGACTATGACAATAGCGGCACCTTCCCTTCAACAAAAGATAGCTGACCAGAGGAAGATTATCGTAAAATTTGATAGGTTTTTTGCATTGAGGACAGTGAGAACCGGGGGCGACGATAGACTCCTCCTTGGGAAGCCTAATGCTGCAGACATTCAAGAAACTACCCATTATCGCCCCGAAAATGATTGAAATAATATTTACCATGGGTATTTACCTATGATGATCCAAATCCTGAATCATCCACCTCAGATCTTCAATCTTGTTTTTTGCTTTAGGTGCCGCTTCAATTCCCTTGCCATAATAATATCTCGCTTTCTCTAAATCTTTAAACTTGCTCGCATAAATATTCCCGAGTTCAACATAAGGATTAATGATATGCGGAGCCAATTCGGAAGATTTTATCAATTCTGAAATGGCGACCTCATATTGACCCGCATCTTTATAAACCAGCCCAAGTCGATAATAAAGGATAGCATTTCGGGGGTCTTTTGATTGTAAGTACTTTAAGATCTCCTCAGCCTTCTTATATTCCTTCTGTCTCTGATAAAAAACAGAGAGATTGATTTTGATCGTATCATCATCTGGCTTCAGCTGGATGGCGGTCATAAATTCTCTCAGCGCTTTTTCAGGCTCACCCTGTCTTCCATAAATTATGCCGAGGTTATTCCGAGAGAGATAATCGGCGGGGAGTAACTGGACGGCTTTTTCCAAGTGTTTTACTGCATCTTGATCCATTGCTAGCTCCATATAGACGACACCCATGAGAGCGTTTGCCACGCTGCTTTCAGGATGCTTTTCAACTGCGTCCGCCCATAACGTATAACTGTTTTCCCATACGGTGTTTTGTCGAATGGTCATGAATGAATAGCCCGCTAAAAGGAACAAAAAGACGATGATCGAAAGTAATTTGAAGAATCCTTCAGAAAACCTTTTGTGCTGATAAGCATAGAAACGGTCAAAAGCGATACCCAGGATAAACACGTAAGAAAAAGAGGCTATGAAGACGTATCGATCTGCTTTAAGAGTACTAATGGGAACAATATTTAAATAAGGAAGGAGCGTTATAAGGAAGAAGAAGAAGGAGAAAAAGATTATCTTTGTGCGCCGAAAAGATAGGAC
>JBAVGF010000110.1:0-12562 GCA_049684675.1 Thermodesulfobacteriota bacterium
ATGGTCTTTGATTGAATCTGCAATGTGGAACCCACCCACGCCTCTGAGACCGGCTGTTTAGTCTCCTCATCCAGCACAACTCCACGTATCTCAGGGGTCTTAATACTGCAACCAATAATCCCAAATATTGATACTCCAAGAATCAAAACCATCATTCTTTTAAACATTTTTTTCCTCCTTCAGCACAAAGGCCCATCCCCAGTCATTTTGACTGAAAATGGGCCTCTTAAAACATTCGACAGCGCGTAACCCCGATTTTTAAATCGGGGGAAAAAGCGCCGCTCAGTATCAACCCTGAGCATACCCCGGGCTTCAGACCGGGGAGTCGAACGGGTTGATTTAACCTTTCCTCCCTTTTGATCCGTTTTCCTGAAGTATGGAGCATGGCCAATACCACCATTTGGACTAGCCGGTGATAGGCTTCAACCCGAAGATAATCGCAATCAAGCGGTCTCGCTGACCCCGCAATGGTCTTTAGGACGAACAATTATGAAGAAATTGGCAGGTTGCGTGTGGATTGGTATAAACTCTTCGCATCCGCCCCCCCAAGAGTTCACTGATAGAATGCGCCTTTGCTATCACAGTTAAAATTGGTTGTCAAGAAGAAAAGTTTCACAATGTATTTTTGCGGAGTTCATTGTATAGATTTTTATACAAGATTACGATAAACAGCTTGTAACAACTTAATTATACTGTATTTTTAGAGAACAGTCCCCAGGTTTAATATGTGGAGCCTATTGTACAGATTTCTATACAAAGTTACGATAAACAGCTTGCAACAAATTGTTCATGAATTGTTATTTGACAACCATCCCCAGTCGGGATTGGTACTGTGTCTCCGGCAGGCTTAGTCCGAATTCCGCATTCTAATAGAGTTAGGGAATGGTTATTTGGTCAGTTATAGGTTATAATGGTTACTTCCCAAATAAATCTGATATCGACCAAGTCATTAAGGAAGCTCGCTCCATGATCCATTTGATGGGCAAGTTCAGACGATTTTATCTTGTTTACTTCAAAAAGGGGTACGTAAAGAAGCAACTGGCGTTGCGAAAAGGGGAATGCCATCAATGCGCTCGATGTTGTTCTTTCGTTTTTGCTTGCCCGATGTTGTCGCGGCGGAGCCTTTGCCGTATTTATAGTAAATTCCGCCTGGCGATGTGCAAAAGTTTCCCAATAGACCAAAGGGATATCGATGAAGTGGCTCTTGGCGGAGGCACATGCGGCTATCGTTTTGAGTAACACCCCTTTCATTATTCCCCATCTCATTCGAATATCCCTCAATCCCTCCCTTGAAAACAGATCGTTTCGCATGTTACATGATTAGATAATGAAACTGCGAGTGGGTGCCAACTGGGATATTGCATTCTTGGATGCCGTGAAAGGCACATCCGTGGATGCTCTTTTCGGCAAGCTCCCCTTTGATATTGTCGGCGGGGCGAGACCCGGTTTTGTTCTTCCCCAGATCAAACGAGCGGATGTGGAAGCATACATCAAGGCCTGCCACGATCGAGGATTAGAATTTAGCTATCTCCTCAACGCTCCGTGCCTTGGAAACCTCCAGTATTCCAAAAAAGGCTATGGACAGCTCATCGAACTCCTCGAATGGATTGACCGGGCTGGCGCCGATGCTGTGACTGTGGGCATTCCTTATCTGATCGATCTCGTGAGAAAACGTTTTACGCGCCTCAAAATAAAAGTCTCCACGACCGCACGGGTCAACACCGTAAGAAAAGCCCTTCAATATGAAGACATGGGGGTGGAGGAGATCATCATTGACGAACACATCAACCGTGAGTTCAAGACCTTGGAGGCAATCCGAAAAGCAGTGAAATGCAATTTGGAATTGATCCTCAATAATATCTGCCTCTGGCAATGTCCTTATAATTACGAACATGTCAACCATGACGGCCATGCGTCGCGGGAGGGAGAAGAGGAGCAGTATTGTTATCTTCAGTATCCAGGATATCTCTGCCTCTACAGAAAATTGATGGACCCGGTAGAGCTTCTGAAATCTCCCTGGATCAGGCCCGAGGATATCCGCCACTATGAAGCCGTGGGCTATGAACATTTCAAGATCACTGAGCGTTTCAAGCGGACTCCTCTTCTCCTCGAAAACGTCAGGGCCTATGAAAATCGCCGGTACGACGGAAACCTCTTAGACCTCTTTACCCTTCCCAGAAAGGGAGCTTTCACCCCGATCCACTTGGGATATTTTATCCAGCCCGAACATGTCAATATTATGAAAGTCTCCGAATTGGAAAAGGTCTTCGACTTAGAAGTCAGGGAATTGGTTCAACTGGATAATAAGAAATTGGAAGGGTTCATTGAGCATTTTAAGAATGAGGATTGTAATCGGACATCTTGTTCGCAGTGCAAGTATTGTGAAACTGTTTTTGAAAGGGTGGCCGTAGTCAAGAAAAAGGAAGTGGAGCAGGCGGCCCAAAAGGTCAGAAACTTTTCTGAAAAACTTGTTTCCGGAGAAATTTTTCAAATCCCCCGTTCCCATTTCATCTTTCGTTTTCCCCCTTTCAAATCCCTGCTTAAACACATTGTCAAATCACGTCTCAAGAGAGAATAACACATCTTTTCGCCAGGAGGTTTTTGTATTCGCTTCTTACTGGTTGATCCGCCCCATAAAATCTGGACCATTCTTCGAGCCTGGACCCCTTCACCGGGATGTCTCCAATTATTAGCCTATTTGGAAAGGGAGCAATTTGAGATCGAATATATGGATTGCACCCTTAACGAAAATCCCTGGAGGGACCTCGAGGAGAAGATTCGAAGAGAAAAGCCCGATGTCGTGGGTATCTCCGTCATCTGCACCGCCTTCGTCTATGACGGGATGAATGCGGCCAGTCTGATTAAGGCGGCCAACCCTGAAACGACCATCATCATGGGAGGGGAACACCCTTCCTTTATGGCCGAAGAGACACTCCGGGGTTGTCCAGCCATTGACTATATCTGTGTGGGAGAAGGGGAAGTCACGCTCGCTGAATTTCTCCGGACTGTTGAGAAGAATGGAGATCTCTCCAACGTCCTGGGTCTTGCCTATCTCAATGAAAAAGACGAATTCGTTTACACCGGAGATCGTCCCTTCATCGAAGACCTCGACACCCTTCCGATGCCCGCTTATCATCTTGCCAACATGGAGCACCCTTTTGTGACCCTTCCGTCGGAAGGGAGAAGAGGGCTCGTGATCAATTTTTCAAGGGGATGTCTCTGGGATTGCACCTTTTGCTCAGAATCGGCTTTTTATAAAAAGACGTGGAGGAGAAGGAGTCCGAAACTGATCGCTGATGAACTCGAGCTTCTCAAAGAAAAATATAACCGGGATATCTTCTACGTCGGTGACAATACCTTCAACGTCCAACGCGAGCAAGGGATCGGCTTCATCGAGGAGATGCTCAAGCGAAAGACGAATCAGCACTTCTGGCTTCAATCCAGGGCAGACCTCGTCATTCGGGATGAAGATCTCCTGGACGGCTTTCGGGAGGCCGGGGTCTATCAATTTATGATGGGACTCGAATACCATTCCGATTCCGTTCTCAAAGACATCAAAAAGCACCAAACTGTCGAGCAGGCCCAGAAGGCGATGGAACTGCTGAAAAAACATAAATTGATGGTCATGGCAACGCTTTTGGTCGGGCACTGGAACGAAACAGAACAGGACCGGAACGAGTTTTTCAAATTCTTCGGAAAGTACGTGGACCACTTCGGCCTGAATCTCATAACCCCTCTTCCTGGAACTCCGCTCTTTTACCAGATGAAGGAGCTGGGAAGGATCAAGGATTGGGATTACCGGAATTATGACTACCTCCATGCGGTCATGTCAGCCAAAGAAGTGGATGACCTGGAACAGTTAAACCTCATCTACCGAGACATCATGAGGCGCTACTATTGGCGGCCCAGAGAAATGCTAAAGATGTTTTCGATGAATCCCATTCTAAGGCACCATCATCGATACTACATCACCAAAGTCGCCTTCAACATTATGATGCACGAAGTCTTTGGAACACCCATCTGGGTACAACCCAACTATGAGGAGTATAAAGATTATTTAGTGGAGAGGAGCGAAGCACTTCCCAAAGAGCTGATGGCTTTGGCTAAATAGTCAAACCATTCCTTCTGGAGTACCATCCTCCTTCTTGGAATGATTGCGATAGGTGCGAACCTCAAGGTGAAGGATTGCTCCGCCTGATCGCGAAAGGTAAGATTGAAGAGCACAGTATCCGTCCCATAATAATTATCACGGGTGAGGAAAATCTTCTCCATTTTGGACCAGGGGATTTCTAAATGGATTCTCTTGCCACCCTTCCCTTCCGGAGCCTCGAAGGTAAACTTGTCCGGTTCAACCGACAACCGTCCCTTCCGCCTCGACCCTTTCACCGGAAGCCCTCCATAGTAGTAAGCACGGCAAGGTTTAAGTGTCATCATGGTGGAATATAGCACGGAGGCCCCTCTTCAGCAATAGGGAGAAAATGATCCGGATAATGCCTCACTGAAGCGCGGGAGAGAGTCGAGACTCAGCAGGAATGCCTCCGAAAATCTTATCAAGCGGATGGCCTATATTTTTGAGGGGAGGGATCATATTCACTATCAATAGCACAGTTCATGCGCTATTGGGATCATTCTCTTGGTTCAGGGACAAGCTGATGTAACCGCTATAAGATTTTCTTTAGCATCCCTGCCGGATCTCGGCAAATTTTCACGTGAGAGCGAGGCATTACTGATCCGGACATTTTTATTGAACGGAGAGGAGGTGGAAGAATGAAAAAAGAGGCTCGATCCGAACTTTCGCAAGAATTGAAACAAAATAGGAAGGAATTGGATCTCCTCGACCAAGAATTGCTGACCCTTCTCAATCGACGGCTCCGCATCACCCTGAAAATAGGAAAAATTAAAAAGGGGATCGGGAAGAAGATTTATGACGCCCAGAGAGAGAAAGAGATTTTAGTTAGGTTAAAACGAAAAAATAGGGGTCCTTTGAAGGAAGGAGATTTAGAAAAACTATTTACGACGATCATGAAGGTCTGCAGGAAGTCTCAAATTTAGATAGAGCCAACGAGTCATATAAGAAAATTCCAAGAACCATCTGCTGATCAGACACGATGAGAAATATAGTACGGGCTACAATATTGAACAAGGACTTCTGAAAACTCTATCCGAAGTTTATTCGGTTGTTATTTAAGACGATCCAGGAGGGTTCCCGTCATAAGTGACAAACTGAGCAAAAAATGCCGTATCGGCCAAATTGCTGCTTTCATAAAGCTTCTCATTAAGATGCTTTGAATGGTAACCATTATTTCCTGTGAGAGTGATCTTTCGATCTTTTCCCGACCCTGCCTCTCTGTTGGAAATCAACGGCTTACGACGGCCAAAAAGTGCCATAAATTTCATTCCAGTAAAATTTTATTCCTCTTCGAAAACCATTAAATATCAACTCGTTATATGAGTTAATCCTTCTTGGCATCGAAATTGCTGTTACCAAAAGGGAATAAAAGAATTCCCAACCCAAGAGGTGATTCCCCATGGCGATTGCAGAAGGAGATAGGTTCAAGGACAAGCTAACCGGGCAGTCCTTTATCGTGAAGAAAATCATGGACAGGACCATTATTTTGGAGGCAGAGGACACGCCGAACAGGTTCTGTCTTAGCGATGGAATTGTGGAATTATTTTTCGACAGGACGGAAAATAAAAAAGGTGTAAATTAAATTTTTCTGTTAACCTTGTGACAAGATGGATCTAATGCTTTTTGTCTGAGTAAATGATCGACCAGGACAACGGCCACCATGGCCTCACAGACCGGGTTGATCCTTGGAATGGCCGAGATATCGTGTCGGCCTTTTATCCGGAGTGAGACGGGTCGCATCGCTTGATTGACTGTCCTTTGCTCCAAACTGATTGAAGGAATAGGTTTCACGGCCGCTCGCAGCACAATATCCGCTCCATTGGATATCCCTCCCAGAATTCCGCCTGCGTCATTTTTTTTGAACCCCTTTGGTCCTAAAGGGTCATTAGATTGTGATCCAAGCATACGGGCCACTCCAAACCCCGCACCTATCTCCACTCCCCGGACCGCGCCGATGCTCATCACGGCTTTGGCCAGATCCGCTTCCAGCTTATCAAAAACCGGCTCTCCCAATCCTGGAGGACAGCCTTGGACAAGGATCTCAACAATACCTCCTAATGTATCCCCTCGTGCTTTAGCTTCTTCGATCTTCATTCGCATCGCCGCAGCGGCTTTCCGATCTGGACAGCGCAAAATATTTCTTTCGATTTCCTTATAATCTATCTTTTCCGCTCGAATTCCTCCGAGCTCTAATGTGTAAGCGATAATTTCAACCTTCTCTTTTCTCAGGATCTTTTTAGCCACTGCCCCTGCAGCCACCCTCCCGATGGTCTCGCGGGCTGAGGCCCTGCCGCCTCCTCGATAATCTCTGATGCCGTACTTGGCCTGATAAGTAAAATCAGCATGACCGGGTCGGAAAACTTCTCTCCATTCTTCGTATGAACTGGAATCAACGTCTTCATTCCTGATCAGGAGGGAGATGGGTGTTCCTGTCGTCTTTCCCTCAAATATACCGGAAAGAATCTCCACCCTGTCTCTCTCTTTCCGAGGGCTCGATCCCTTCCCCTTGCCGGGTTTTCTTCGATCGAGTTCCTTTTGAATGTCTTTGTTTGAAAGGTCTATTCGGGGCGGACAGCCATCGATCACCACTCCCAGGCCTTCTCCGTGGGATTCCCCCCAAGTGGTAATCCTGAACAGCGTTCCAAATGAATTTCCTCCCATATTAAATCCTCCCCACCTTCTCTTTAAGGGCGGTTAAAATACTTTCAACAACCGCATCCACAGCCAACATTGAAGTATCGATTTGGATTTCAGAGGCCCTTTCGTAAAATGGTGCCCGTGCGGATATCACCTCCTGTAATTCTTCTAATGTCCCTTTACCTGTCAAGGTTGGCCTTCTCGCATTGGTTCCAGGATCCTGATTCATTCTCTTGAGAAGGGCCTCTCGATCTGCCTTAAGCCAGATGATGAAACCATTTCTTCTTAAAGCTTTGACATTATCTGCGTCAAGCACTGCTCCCCCTCCGGGAGCTATGATTAAATTATTTCTTCTCGAAATTTCCTCGATGATATCCTTCTCGAGTTTCCTAAAATGATCCCATCCATGGGATTTCACAATATCGTTAATTGGAGCCCCCTGGCGTTCTTCAATGAGATCATCCGTATCCAAAAACCTCATCTTAAGGCGACCGGCCAGCTTGCTTCCCACTGCACTTTTACCCGAACCGCGATATCCGATTAAGACGATATTCATAAAACAACCCGGGGGTCGAGGGGGTCAAGGATTCGAGGATTCAAGTGTTATTTAATAAGATTTATCAGTGTTTTAAACATTTCACTCGAACCCTTGAGCCCTTGAATCCCAGAACCCTTTATGAGTATAGCCTCTGAAGCTCGTCCCAAAACCCCGGGAACGACTTATCCACGCATCGTTCTTCTTTAATCTTCACTCCGGGGACAGCAAGTCCTGCAATGGCAAAGCTCATGGCCATACGGTGGTCATGATACGTCTCGATCTCTGCCCCACGGGGCTTTCCCCCTAAAATCTCCAAACCGTCCTCCCCCTCTCTTACTTGGATACCCATCTTGCTCAGCTCTGCAGCCACAGCATGAATGCGGTCCGATTCTTTAAGACGAAGGTGTCCGATATTCTGAATCACAGTCTTCCCTCGGGCAAAAGCAGCGGTGACTGCCAGGGTTGGAACGAGATCAGGCATTTCGTTCATATCGATCTCAACGCTATGAAGTTCTCCGCCCAGGACTTCTATCCAGTCACTTCCTCGGGTCACGCGGCATCCCATTCTTTCCAATATCTCCAGAAATCCTATGTCTCCCTGGATGGTAGCTGGATTGAGGTTCCTAACCCTGACTCTCCCCCTGCAGACCGCTGCGGCCGAAAAAAAATAGGAGGCATTTGACGCATCCCCTTCAATCCGATATTTTTGTGGGAGATACCGCTGACCCGCCTTGATGAAGAAGGAACGGTATTCCTCGCTCCTTATCTCCACGCCAAAGGAAGACATCACCTCCCGTGTGATGTCAACATAGGGTTTGGAAGCTAAAGAACCGGCCACTTCTATGTTTACATCTTTCTGGGCGTAGGGCGCCACTATCAGAAGGCCGGAAAGGAATTGGCTGCTTTCTTCACCCTTGACCATCGCCGTACCCCCCTGAAGCCCCCGAGACTGTACAATTACTGGTGGGCAATCGTCTCCTTCTTGGGAATAGGCCCTGACCCCCAACTCTCCCAAACCATTCAACAGCTCGCCGATGGGCCTCTTTCTCATCCGTTCACTGCCGTCCAGGAAAGTGATTCCTTTCCTGAGAGCAGCCAGAGCTGTGAGAAATCTCATGGAGGTCCCTGAATTACCTACATCGATTTTTTCATCTGTCGCTTTAAACATTCCTCCTCTTCCCAGAACTCGAACGTGATCGCCCTTCCAAGATACCTCCACGCCAAATTTTGCCAATGCCTCGACCGTAACCCCGGTATCTTCACATCGGAGGGCATTCAATAGAACAGATTCTCCATCGGCTAACGAAGAAACGATAAGGACCCGGTGGGTATAGCTTTTCGACCCAGGGACGGTCACCGCTCCATCGCAACGACGGAGGGGTCTCACTTCGATCATTGCTTTCCCTTTTTAAGCCCGGTAGAATGGGTCTTTACGCGTTCTCCCTTCAAAGTCCGGAGAAGATCTTTCTTGATCTGCTCGATTTCCAACCTTCTCCCCGTCCAAATCTCAAATTGGGCCGCCCCCTGGCGCATGAGCATCTCTAACCCATTGACCGTGAGACACCCTCTCTCTTTAGCCTCACGGAGGAGTTTTGTCTGCAAGGGCTGGTAAACGATATCCATGACCACCATCCCTTTTTTCAACAAATATTTCGGAAACGGAGTTTCTCCGTCTCGTGGAACCATCCCGAGAGAGGTGGCATTGATGATTACCTCGGCTTCAAGTTCCCCTGCTTTCATCCTGACGAGAGAGGATTTCGTCAGGTAATCACATCCTAATTCCCTGCTCAGCCTTTCCCCCTTTTTCTTCGAGCGATTAACAACGATCAATTGACAGTCTCTTTCCTTTAAACCAAACCCTACGGCCCGGGCCGCCCCGCCTGCTCCAAGAAGGACGATCTTCTTTGCTTTCAAGTTCACCTTTTCTTCCAGCGCTTCCAAGGCCCCATTCCAATCCGTGTTATAGCCGGTCAGCTTTCCCCTTCGATTAACAATCGTGTTCACAGCCCCGATCTTTCTTGCTAACCCTTCAACTTTATCAAGAAGTGGAATAACCTCGGTCTTAAACGGGATCGTCACACTGACACCCCTCACTCCAAGTCCCCTGATCCCTCTCAGGGCTTCTTCAAGATCTTTTACTTGGAAGGCCAAATAGACAGCGTTCCAACCCAGCCTCTGAAAGGCTCCGTTGTGAATCACGGGACTCAAGCTGTGATGCACCGGATTTCCGATAACTCCGTAAAGCTCCGTCTGAGCATCAATCATCTCATTTTCTCCCGTAACACGTTACCCCAATCACGTTCCACTTCAATGGGCTAGAGTTTCAGCATTTTCCAGATCTCTCTCATCTCTCCAGCCGTCAACTGTCCGGGAGCAGAAGCCTTGACCCTGCTGAGCGAAGCATATGTCCAGGCCGCTCCCAAGAAAGGAGAAAAGATGCGGCTGATCTTCCCCTTTTCACCCATACAGAAAGCAACGATCCTCTGCCTTCTTTTCCTGGCAAAAGGAATAAGCGATAGGATGCTCAGATTATCTTCCCACGACTTGGCAAAGGAAACAATCTTGACCACATCCGCTCCCAATCGAATCATTTGGCCAAAGAGCCTCTGCAGTTCTTTCGGAGAAGGTGTTCTAAGGAAATCATGGGAGGATAGGATCACTTGTGTTTCTCCTTTATTCCTTATCAAACTCCGGAGAAAGGATCTCTCCGTTGCCAATTCGACGTCGATGTAATCTCCTCCCAGATCAATGGCTTCCTCTAAAGTGCCCACCCTCTTTCTCTCCTCCCCTTTGTATTTGCCTCCTTCTTCTTCTCTCCGATTGGTGACGATAAAAGGTTTCTGCCGACTCTCAAGAAGAGGTGCCAGCTTCACTCTATCGAGATAGTCAACTCGGAGCTCTATAAGGTCTGCCAATCGGTTGGTTTTCTTGATAGCGGTCAGCGCCTTTTCTACCGTTGTCTCGACGACAGGAATACAAAGCCTTCCCACGTTTCTCACCTTTCTGCGAGGGTCTCATCCATTTGAGCCCGCCCTTCTTATCCGAGAGAAAACATAACACAGGCTTAGAGATTGAACAAGAACTCTCACTAATACGGTCGCATTGGTTCATGATACCCCTGCCCCACCCTCCCTCTCGAAAGACTTTGTCGTCGTGTCGTTGCGAGGGAGTAAAAAGACCGAAATCAATGTAAATTGGACTGGAAATTACTGATGCAGACTGCTGAAAGGGTGGGTCTTTGTCTCGTCTCCCAATGCAACACTTCAAACAGAGATTATTCCCCCATGTGACAAAAAGTCCTTTCTTACATTCTTTATAAGATTCTCCATCTCAATAAATCATTTAGAACTCCACCACTTTTACCATCAAGTCTCTTTTGGCATTGAATTTGCGTCCAATTGACACGAGCCTTTTTTTATCCATATTCTTTATTGGGTAGGGTAAAATGAACAAGCCTTCCGATCCCAAAGAGAAACGGAAATATCCGAGGGTTTCAGTCGACATGCCCCTTAATTTCAAGATGACTGAGGATTCATATCAAAGCGCAGGACTGGTCATTAATGCAAGCGAAGCGGGCCTCCTCATTCAGACTTTCAAAGATATGCCCATAGGGGAAAGAGTAACCATTGAAGTCTCGTCCTCAAAAAGGGCCAAGCCTGTAAAATTCAGTGCGATGACTGAGATTATTTGGAAAGATATATATATTTGGGATGATTGGGAGGCATATCAATATGGCCTAAGATTTAATCAGATTTTGTATGAAGATTATCTTAAGCTAAAACATATTCTTAGCAGCCAATCCAATTTGAAAGAGGTCACATTGGGCCATGAGTCTAACCACAAGCAAAGGTTAATCATAAAAACAAGGGTGTAGTTAACAAAACAACGACCCCTTTTCTATCCCTTCTGGCTTAATCCGCCTGATCTCTCAGAAAGAACGAAACGTTATATAATCTAAGGACTCTATCCGTTCACACTTTTCACACTCTTATCTATTGACTTATGAGAAAAATAGTCAGACAATGCATGAGAAACAGTAGCCTTGGTAAGTCTTCTCTTGAATGCCCGAATAGGGGGTTGTAGCCGGTTCTGAAGTTTCCTATGAAAAGAAGCCTTGCGCAAATTCTTTTGGCATTCTTCATTTCCCTTTCCATCCCACTGTTTTCAGCATATCTTGATTACTGTGATCTGGCAGAGGCTGATTTTTTCGCTTGTGATATGAGCTTCGAAAATCCCGATCAGGATAATCTGTCGATTGATCCGCAGAACGAATCTGAGGTATTCCTGTCAAGTGCCTTTTCTGTCACGTCCACTCTAAGCCTTGATCTCCTGGGACAACTCCCCCATTTTTCTTTCACAACGTGTTCTCTTGATCAAAAAACCTTCACACTTCGTTGCTGAGAAAACCCCGGAACGATTCATTTGTTGGCCGGCCATCCATGTCTTAACCCGCCTTATAAACAGGCGATCGTCATGTTTGGCACCGGTCCTGAAGAACTTGGCGGAGTCGGGATTCTATCCCAAGAAAAAATGCCTATTGATGAAGCTCGAGGGGTGAAGCAATGACAGTTTACGGAAAAAGGCTCAGAATGGTTGTGGCCGTTCTCCTTTTTATCGTCGTGGGAGGATTACTGGCCGGGCGGGTTTATTCCCAAAACGTAAACATAAAAGTCGGATCCGTCGATATCCAGAAGGCGGTCAACGAGTGTAACGCGGGGAAGGAAGCCAAACAGGCACTTACCAAGGAGGTGGAAAAATTGCAGGGGCTCGTCGCCGAAAAGCAAAAGGAGCTTCAAGGTATGAAAGAATCTCTGGAAAAGCAGGGTCTGATGTTGACCCCGGAGGCCAGGACGGCAAGAGAAAAGGAACTCCAGACCAGGCTCCGAGAATTTCAGAGATGGGGGGAGGACGCTCAGAACGAGCTCAATCAGAGGCGGGCAGAGATTGAGCGAAACATTATTATCGGCCTTCAGAAAGTGATTCAAAAGCTGGGGGCCGATGGAGGCTACACCCTCATTCTGGAGAAAAACGAAAACATCGTGCTCTTCACTTCCAAATCCATTGACATCACGGATCTGGTGATCAAAGCGTTTGATGGCCAGAAGAAATAGCACGATGAAGCGCATGCAGGATGAGAAGGTCTTAAACGTTGCAGATAGCCTTGCCCGTTCTATTAAGAAGTGAGGTTAAAAAACTCTTGGGAGGTAGACTGCCATGTCAGTGAGAATTATTATCGATCGGAAGGTAAAGAAGGGGAA
>JBAVGF010000111.1:0-3777 GCA_049684675.1 Thermodesulfobacteriota bacterium
TGGGCATAATCCGGATGCCAAATGGTCTCGAAGTTTCGTCACAGATTTTATTGTTGAACATCTTGATGACTTAGGGCCCTTAAACAAGATTAAGGCGACCGTCACCGTTCACGATCCATGCCACTTCTTTCGAGGAGTAAAGCCCGGTTCAGAATCGCCCCGCGAGCTATTGAACGCCATACCGGGAATAAAGATTATAGAAATGGAAAACACGCGAAAAAACGCCTTATCTTGCGGTGCTTACGCTATCAACGGGGCGGTAAAGCCTGGGCTGGAATTCCGGGATCGGAGGCTAAGACAAGCCAAAGATACGGGTGCCGATATGTTAACTCTTTATTGTCCTGGCTGCCATATGGTCTTAGGGCCTGAGGGACCGAAAAAATCTCTTAGGGTTGAATCCATCCTTACCCTGCTGGGGGAGTCTTTAGGGTTAAGGTGAAAGGGCCGTCGGATTTCACTCGTTGAGAAAGGGGAGTCTCTCACCTTTCCGGTAGACCAGGGCCTGACAAGAGGCGATCGGATTATTTCGGTCATCAAACAATTTGATATCATAAACAGCCGTCCTTTGGGTCCGGCTGAATTCCCTCGCCTCGGCAATGAGGCTGCTGCCCGGAGAAGGTGAGGAGACATAGGTAATATTCATGCTCAAAGCCACGGCGACCGTCCCATGGGAGTTGGAGGCGGTCTCAAATGCCTCATCGATCAGCGCAAAGAGTGCGCCACCGTGGACGAAGCCGAAGATATTCTCCATATCGGGAGTGAATTTCATTTCAACCTTGGAATACCCATCATCCAGGTCTAAAAGTTTGATCCCGAACTTTTGAGCAAAAGGTTCCTTTTCCACTTTTCTAAAAATCGCTTCTTTTACCTTATTGTCCATCATCTTCCTTTCGAGTGGCCGGGTCTTCCCTAATTCCACTCCGCCAGCTCTTTTTGGGATTTTTGCCTGAGACGTTTCTTCCTGGAGCGGATCTTTTTTTCTTCTATTCTCTTTTCAACGGCGGTCACCGGGAGTGAGGTCGCTATCCGGCGCCTTTTCGGCTGATTGAGCTTGATCAGGCGCTCGCGAAGTCTTTCAAAGGCGAGCTTTCGGTTCTCCGATTGGGAGCGATGTTCTGTAGCGACCACCGTGATCCCGGAAGGTAAATGCTTCAGGCGAACAGCCGTTTCAACCTTATTCTTCCTCTGACCGCCCGGTCCTCTTGATCGGTAGGTTTCGAGAATCACTTGTTTTTTGAGAACTTGTGGATCAGTGTCAAACCTCGGTCGCATGGGTTTGTTCTCCTGCCAATTCCAAATCACAGATCCCAAATAAATTTTACATGACGGGTTCGTCACCCGCAAACCATGAAAACATGACTAAGTCCCCTCCCCCTTGATAGGGGAGGGTGAGGGTAGGGGTGAGGAATTGAACCCATTTCCCCCTCACCTCAGTCCTCTCCCACCAGGGGAGAGGAGGTATTTTCTGCGTAATTCCAATATAGAATTACTGAATGACACAGAAGACTTTGATTAAAATTGTGAATTTTGTCATTGTGATTTGTTTGGGATTTGGAGATTTGACCTTGGAGCTCTTTCACACGCCTTCTTCTTTCTTTTCATCCGCGTGATGTTTTATAACAAGAGCATCCACCATAAAGATCACATCTTCGGCAATATTCGTCGCATGGTCGGCAATTCTCTCCAGGCAGCGGGCAACGATCATCAGGTGGACCGCTCGGGCAATGGTCTTTGGATCGGACACCATGTAGGTGAGGAGCTCCCGCACTACCTGGTCGTTTAACCCATCGACCAGATCATCCCTTTCGCAGACGGATCGGGCCAGTTTGGGGTCCCGGTTTACAAAAGCATCTAAGACATCCTTGACCATCGATTGTGCAGTCTCAGCCATCCTGGGAATATCGATATAAGGTTTCAGCTGAGGTTCCTGATTCAAAGAGACGGCGCGCTCGGAAATATTGACTGCTTGATCGCCCATTCTTTCGAGATCGGTGATTATCTTCATTGCCGAGGTGATGAAGCGGAGGTCTGTCGCCATGGGTTGCCGTAGAGCGAGAAGTCTTATACACATATCATCGATGACGATTTCCATTTTGTTGATTCGATCCTCAAACCCAAACGTCCTCTGAGCAAGTTCCGAGTCCCTCTGGACTAAAGATTGAACGGAATCACGGATAGCCTCTTCTACCATCGCCGCCATCTTGAGGAGATTCCCTTTCAGTTCTTCTAATTCTTTTTGAAAATGTGTTTCTGTTACCATGATTTTCTCCTTTTATTATAAATGATTACACAGATTTCAGTTAAGATTACACTGACTAAAATACCACTCGCTTTATTTGGCAACTCTTATTTCCAAAATTAATTAACAAACCAAGATGAAGTTCGGAAGCCTTTAAATAAGAGAGCAGTTGATATTCAAAAAGGGCCGGAATATTTCCGGCTAAAGATTTGATTTCAACGATCACTTCATTTTCTACTGCCAAATCAGCTCTAAAACTCCCCACTCTCTTATTCAAATAAAAGACTTCAAATTCCTTTTCCGTTCGGTATTGCAGTCCTTCCTGATCTAACAATGCCTTTAACGCATTATGATATATTCTTTCGTTAAATCCCGGGCCCAACTCTCTACGAACTTTAAAACAGCTTCCAATGATACGTTCTGTAAGTTTATTTCCCTGCCTCATCCGTGTAATCCATTTTCTAAATCTGAGCAATCACTCCTTTTTTAACCGAAACGTCCGGTGACATAATCTTCGGTTCGTTTATCTCTGGGTTTGGTAAAGACTTGATAAGCCGGTCCTTCTTCAACCAACTCGCCATTTAAGAAAAATCCTGCCCGGTCAGCCACCCGGGAGGCCTGTTGAACGTTATGAGGCACCAGAATGATGGTATAGTCCTTCTTTAATTGGATCAGAGTTTCCTCAATGCTGGCCGTAGAAATAGGGTCCAATCCCGAACAAGGCTCATCAAGCAGGAGAACCTCCGGCTCCAAAGCCAGGATGCGAGCGATACAGAGGCGCTGCTGTTGTCCCCCGGAGAGTCGAAGGGCCGAGGTATACAGACGATCCTTGACCTCCTCCCAAAGCACCGCTGATTTCAGGGCTTTTTCCACCACTTCAGCTAAGCGCCTCTTATGAATAATTTTATTGAGCTTGGGACCATAAGCCACATTGTCGAAGATGGACATGGGGAGCGGGGTAGGGAGATCAAAAACCATTCCAATCCGTCTCCTGAGATGCGTAAGATCTACCTTGGGGTCGTAGATATTTATCCCATCTAAGAAAATGGCCCCGGTGTGGCTGGCCCCAAAAATCAGATCCGTTAGACGATTTAGGCTTTTGAGGAACGTTGTTTTTCCGCTTCGAGCCGGGCCGAAGGCGCCGAATATCTCCTTGGGTCGAATATCGAGATTGATATTCCTTAGGGCTTCAGAGGAATCATAATAGAAATTGAAATCCTTGATAGCGATTTTACTCCCTTGAGACATAAAACTCCTTTAGGTCCGATGGCGGATATACCGGCTGATCAACCATTGAGCGATCACATTAACCATCAAGACGAGCAGAATCAAAGCCGCCCCAGTTCCATAAGCCATCTTCATGGAAATCCCCTCTCTAGCGAGGATATAAAAATGAACGGACATGGTTCGGATGGGAGAGAAGAGGGAGGTAGGCATCACTAAAGAGGAGCCAGCCGTTAGAATGACAGCAGCGGTCTCCCCGATACTTCTTCCAACGCTGAGTAATATGCCTGTAAAGATTCCCGGTAAGGCGCTGG
>JBAVGF010000112.1:0-3181 GCA_049684675.1 Thermodesulfobacteriota bacterium
TCGGAGCTTGAGGAGACAGGATACCATCTAAGGAATGGCCGATTGGCGGATTATGGATTTCCTGATTTTGAGGAGGCCCTGGAGATTTATCGTTTTGTCGACCCGGATTCTTTGACGGCAGGAGAAAGATTTTCTCCAGTTGCGGGCCGGGAGGAGGTCGGTAAAGAAGGTTCTATCTTCTATCTTACCTTTCGAAACGAAGGTCCTTTTTTCTCCTCTATCCTCTCTAAGATCGATGACGCTTATGAGCAGGATCGACTAAAGCAGGAAATAACAGCTGTTTGTAATAAGGCTATCGTGGCGGAGGCGATAGATCTCTCCAATATTGCCGCGATGGAGAGGGTAGTCAAGAAGGTCTACCACACCCTGAACTTGGGGCTTCAATATCTGAGCAAGGAAGACGAAAGAAAATCCCTTGAGATCCTTCAATCTCTTCCTGTACAAAGACTATTTCAATGTGGTGTGAGCACGACGCTGCTTCTGAGAAGAAAGGCAGAATCCATTTTGAAGGGGCCATGGTTTTCAAATGATCAGGGGAATCTCGTAATCCTGGATCCTCCTTATTTCGAAAAATTTGAGGGGATTTTGAGAAAGAAGCCTGCCCTTTATCGAAACTGGATTTATGAGGACTTCAAGAACCTTCAGGATTTGAAAGAGGCGGATGACTTTTTGGAATTCATTAAGACAGTTATCAATTTTTTGGAAAAGGAATTGAAGGTCTCTCCTCTTTATCTGAAGGAGATGGATTTGAGTAATTGCCATCCGGAGGAGTGGCGGGAGATGACCCTCTCTGTGATCTTTCTCACCTCTATGGCGAATCAATTTCTCAAGGGGACTTTTCAATTCGAAGCCATGGGGCAGGCCCGGGTGAAAGATTTTCTCGACAGGGTTTTTGAAAGAGATGCCCAGGGGAAAGGGGTTATGAAGATGGAGATCAAGAACGGATTGAGAAACTGGTTAGACTCGATCGAATGCGAAGAAGTGAGGCGGCAACATCTTCTTGCTTTTCAGGATTTCTGTCTGGACCTATTTGAGGAAGAATATGGGAAAATCCCTCCGGGCGAAGAGGCGGACCCCCGATTTGTGAAAGGACTCTTAATCCGAAAATGATGTTAGACGTGACAATTCTTACAAAAAAACAGCCCCATGGGTGAAGTCCTGGACTCAAACATGGGGCTGCTTATCCGAATGAAGCGCTGCGCTATTCCCCCTTGAATACCGGTTCACGCCTCTCAAAAAATGCAGTCATTCCTTCCCGTGCATCCTGACTCTGGGCGATTTTCCTTGCCCACTCCCGGTCGACGCGGATGCCTTCTTCGATGCCCTTTTCAAGTCCCACACTCATGCCATTGAGCACCGCGCTCACGGCGATAGGTGGCCGCTTGCTCAGCGTCAGTGCAAAGGCCATGGCCTCCTTCATCAATTCTCCTGCGGGAACCACGCGGTCCACGAGGCCAACAGCCAGGGCCTCCTGCGCCGGTAACCTTTTGCTGAACAGAATCATGTCGAGCGCCTTGGACTTGCCCAGAAGCCGCGGCAGACGCTGTATGCCGCCCCAGCCTGGCGTGATGCCCAGATTCACTTCCGGGCAACCGATCACCGCCTTGGGATTGTCCGTCATAAACCGGAAATGGCATACCAGCGCGAGCTCGCACCCGCCGCCCAGGGCGTATCCGTTTATGGCGGCGATGACCGGCTTGCTGAGCCGTTCGATGCGGTTGAATACATCGTTGCCGTTCGGCCCTTTTTCGATATTCGTTAGGTCCGACACGTCCATGCCTGCGCTGAAGCCCTTTTCACCGGCACCGGTGATGATCACCGCCCTGGTATCCTTGCTCTTCTCTAACTCGGTGATCGCTCGGTCCAGCTCTTCGCGTATGCCGAGGTTTATAGAGTTGGTCGGGGGACGGTTGAGCGTAATGGTGCTCACAAAATCCTTCGTTGTCAGTGTGATGTTGCTATAACTCATAGGTACCCTCCTATCTGTAGTTGAGTAAGAACCATTGTGTAAGGTGGATTCTTACATATCACCCTTCCCCTCTCCCCGACGAGGAGAAGGAGGGGTGAGGTCGGGTTGAATATAAGAGAAACGAATTTATCTGTCAAGCAAAAAAGACCCAACATTCTGCTTGACAACGGTTTCTTATCCCGCTATTCTGAAGCCGGAAGTTTCCCTGGCATATAAATTCCAATCTAAACTTTAGTCTTCTGGTGAATAATAAGATGAGAAGGTTTGGTCGTCAGAAGGTGTCAATAGGATGCCTCCAAGGGAGGTGATTGTATTCCTTTGGAGGCTATTATATTTAGTCGCTGACAGAAGCCGCTCGATAGGGTGAGACTGAAAGCATTGGGTTTGAACGATTTCTTTTCCTTCACGGGGGGAGGTTTAAGGGAATCGTAAGTTAACTTTTTTATTCGTCATTGAGCGCTGGTCTGTTTTAAGAAAAAAAGGAGGAGATGAAGATGGACTGTAGAAAAAGACGTATTCTCTGGTCAAGTATCGCTCTTTTGGTTCTTGGGGTATTTATTTTTATTGGCCCGGCTCAAGCATGGGACAACCACGACACTATCGCTAAGACGGATTATGGAAAACTGAAAGGTTATGTGGACGAAGACAAAGAAGTTCTCGTGTGGAAGGGTGTTCCCTACGCTAGGCCGCCTGTGGGTGAGCTACGATGGGCGGCGCCTCTGGACCCGGAGCCCTGGCACGGCGTTCGCGATGCGATTTCGCCCGCCAAAAAGTGCACACAGCTTTTTACAACAGAAGAATGGATTCGCACTGGGGTCGTAGACCCGGACAGCAGCGAGGACTGCCTGTACGTTGATATCTACCGCCCGGAACGCCCGGCATACCATGATGAGAGACTACCCGTCTATGTGTGGATCCACGGAGGCTCCAATAACTTCGGGTCGGCCAGGCAATATGACGGCTCGGTCCTGGCGAACCGGTCGGATGTGGTAGTAGTTGTCGTCCAGTATCGGCTCGGACCCATCGGGTGGTTTTATCATCCGGCTCTTCAGGAAGGGGGCGTGGACATGCTTTCGGACTCGGGAAATTTTGGAACCCTCGACCATGCGCAGGTCCTCAAGTGGATTCATAAAAACATCGATGCCTTTGGCGGCAACCCCCATAATGTGACCGTTACAGGCGAGTCTGCGGGCGCGCACAACACAATGAACA
>JBAVGF010000113.1:0-5934 GCA_049684675.1 Thermodesulfobacteriota bacterium
ATCTGGGTTTCGGAGGTCATGCTTCAGCAGACCCAGGTGGCCACGGTGATCCCCTATTACTCAAAATTTCTAAAATCTTTTCCAACCGTCCGGCACCTGTCAAAAGCCGATCTCTCAAAAGTCCTCAAGGCCTGGGAAGGCTTGGGATACTACTCAAGAGCCCGAAACCTTCATCGTGCGGCAGGGATCGTCATGAACCATTTCAACGGGAAAATGCCTGATCAGCTGAAAGATCTTCTCCATCTTCCCGGAATCGGCCGATCCACAGCAGGGGCCATCCTCTCCTTTGCCTTTTATAAAGATGCGTCTATCCTCGACGGAAATGCCAAGAGAGTTCTCTCCAGGCTGTTTGCTGTTTCAGGAACCCTGGGAGAAAGAAAAACGGAACAACTTCTTTGGCAAATTTCAGACTCCTTGATTCCAAAAGGATTTTCAAATCCATTTAACCAGGCCCTGATGGACCTTGGTTCTTTGCTCTGCACACCCAAAGAACCCCAGTGTTCTGAGTGCCCTCTTTGTGATCTTTGCAAAGGGAGAGCCTCGGGGACGCCTGAGAGATATCCATCAAAGAGGATAAAAAGGATGATTCCCCATGTGGAGTCAGTTTCAGGGGTAATTAAGAAGGATGGAAGGGTTCTCCTCAATCAGAGACCGCCTTCCGGGCTTTTGGGGGGATTATGGGAATTTCCCAATTGGAAAATCGAAGAAAAACAAAGGTCAAGGTTAAGGGAGGGCTTAAGAAAATATATCAAACAAGAAGCGAAAATGAATGTCGAAGTTAAAGAGTTCTTAGGAATTTTACATCATACTTATTCCCACTTCAGACTTACCCGGAATGTTTTTGTCTGCCGTCATCTCAACGGAAATGGCAAAGGGAAATGGGTCCCTATAAAGAACCTTCGTCTCCTCCCCATGTCAAGAATAGACCGAAGAATCGCTCAAAAGATAGATGAAAGGATAATGTGAGTATTGCGTCATTGCGAGCGAAGTCCCGCACCGTCCCGCGTTTCGCGGGATCCAGGGCGAAGCGAAGCAATCTCAGCAGATTGCCGCATCGCTCCCGCTCTTCGCAATGACACCCTATTCTCCCCATTCCTGTGTCACGCTCTCACCCTATCTATTTTTTCGAGCAAGCCAAAATCAATATGCCGTCTTTCCACATCCACACGGTCCACCCTCACCCTCACTGTATCACCCATTCTAAAGGTCTTATGAGTCCTCTCACCCACAAGACAGTATTTTTCCTCATGATACTGATAATAATCGTCGTGAAGGCTTGTCATCCTCACCAATCCCTCTACGAAAATATCTCTCAGCTCCACAAAGAAACCAAACGCCGCCACGCCACTGATGATCCCTTCGTATTCCCCGCCGATCTTATCCTTCATGAAGCGAACCCTATATCGATCCAGAATCTCTCTTTCAGCCTCCATCGCCACCCTTTCCCTGTTGGAGAGATGGTCAGCCCTATTGGCCAAAAGTTCCTCCGAGGTCTTAATCTCCTCTTTGGATAGGACTCCTCTTAAAAGCCGGTGCACGATCAGATCGGGATACCTTCTGATGGGAGAAGTGAAATGGGTGTAGCCATCCGAGGCTAAACCGAAGTGTCCCAAGTTCTTGGCTGAATATCTGGCCCATTTCATCGATCGAAGGAGAATTTCGTTTACCACCCTTTCCTCAGGCCTCCCCTTAACAACAGAAAGAACTTTCTGGAATTCCTTTGGAGAAGGGTCAGACTCCTTTCTCATCTTATATCCTAAATGGGAAATAAACCTTCTAAACTCATCCATCGCCTCTTTTTTCGGAGGTTCATGGATTCGGTAGATAAATGGAAGCCCTTTTTCTTCTGCAAAATGAGCGACGGCCTCGTTGGCGGCGATCATAAATTCTTCAATGATCTGATGTGCCAGGCTTCTCTCCGCCCGGGTGACGTGTTCGATCTCCCCCTGGAGATTGAGGATGATCTCGGGCTCTGGAAGATCAAAATCAAGAGCCCCCCTTCCCGTCCTTCTTTGGCGAAGTTCTTGACAGAGATCGGCCATGAGTTCTAAGGACGGAAGGAGATGTTTGTACGTTTTCTTCAACTCCGCTTCCTCATCGACCAAGATCCTTCTGACCTGGGTGTAGGTCAACCTTTCGTCGCTTCGGATCACACTCGGGTAGAATCGAACTCCCTTTCTCTCCCCATTTCCGTCATATCTCAACTCGGCCGTGAGGGTGAGCCGATCCAGTCTGGGATGAAGACAACATATTTCGTTGGAAAGTCCCTCCGGAAACATGGGAATGGCCCGGTCTGGAAAATAGACACTGGTGCCACGAGAATACGCTTCACCGTCCAGAGATGTCTCTTCTCTGACATAGTGGCTGACATCGGAGATAGATACATAGAGTTTTACGCTTCCATCCCTTTCTCTTTCAACGGAGACGGCGTCGTCGAAATCTTTTGCGTTTTCTCCATCGATGGTGAAGGTTGGAATCCCTCTCAAGTCGACCCGGTTTCGGTATTCCTGTGAAGAGGGAGCGGAAGGGAGGTTTTGTGCCTCCTTCAAGGCAGCGGGCGCAAATCGATCAGGAAGGTCGTATTTGTGAATGATGATTTGCGGTTCAATCTCCGGATCATCCGGATATCCCAAAATGTGGGTGATTCTTCCTTCCGGTCTTGCCCTCTCTTCCGGATACCGGGTGATTTCCGCCACCACGATCTGATTGGGCCTTGCCCTTTTCGTCTCTCCCTCCGGGATGAAGACCTCTGGAAGGATTCGTTCGTCCTCCGGGATGACGTAAGAATAATTTTTCGCCCTCATAAACTTCCCAACGATTTTGCGCGTCTTTCTTTCCAGAATCCGGATGACGCTGCCCTCTTTTCCTTTCTTCCGGATGGACTCTATTCTTGCGACGACACGATCTCCATGCATCGCCTCTTTGAGATTTCTGGGGCTGATGAAAATATCCTCTTCTCCTTCTGCTTCAGGGATGACGAACCCATACCCGTCTGGATGCGTTTTGATCCTGCCCACGATCAGATTCATCTTCGATGGAAGGCCGTAACGGTTCCCTCGAATTCGAACAACCCTCCCCCCTTCCGCCAAATCTCTAAGGAATTCCCTTGCCTTCTGTCTCTGTTCTTTTTGGAGACCTAAACGGTGGAGGATCTCTCTCAAAAGAAGGGGCCGATCTTCTTCTGCCATCAGCTGGAGAATCTGCGGCGCTGAGAGATCGATGTGCTTCTCCCGCTGATTTACCCCCTCCTTTTTCAAATATTTCTTTCGTTTCTTATCCATCGTCTCCCTAAAGCAAATAGCGTCCCCCCTTCATCGCCCCTTATAACCCCCCTCTATTACCCCCTTAATTTAAGGGGGGATGAAGGGGGGTACAAAAAAAGGGGACTCCATGACCCCTTTTTGTGAATAGCAAGAATCTTGTTTCCTTGAATCTATGCTCTCATTCCGCGGTAGGACCCCAGCGATCCGATGAAAAGGGGGATGAAGATGGCAAGTAGGATGCCGAGCCCGAAGACGATAATGAGAGGAAGGAGAACGGCTAACACTGCCTTTCCGGTCGAGATCTCATGCCCTTCCCGCACTCCAAGAATGGCGAGGATCATAAGGTAAATACCTCCTACAAAGGTCCCTATAAGTGGAACGATGTAAAAGAGTGTGGCGCTATGGGAATAGGAGATGACTCGAAAGGTCGCTTCAAACCCTTTCCGGTTTCCTCCCACAATCATAACACAGAGATGTATCACCCCACTTCCTACCACAATAGAGAAGGCAACCCAGAAAGGTATTAAAATAATAGCGAAGACAAGGAAAAGGCTGTAGGTGGTTACAGAGCGGATTTGAGGTGGAACCATTCCAGAAAGGAAAAGCCATTGCCAAAGCAGGATGGCTCCGCACCCTATGATCCCCGAAATCATGGCAAAGATAAAGGGAGACCAATATCCCTCGCCCGCAGCGACCTTTTTAAAAAATTTTGTCGGTGAGAAAAGGACCTCTTGTGTTGTTCTTAAAAAAGCTGCAATGAATCCTTCCCCGCTCTCCCATGGGGTATACTCTTCTGATGAAATCTCTCGAACCTGCCCCTCGACCGAACGGGCCATTTCCTGATACTGGACATATTTAGACATAATAACGCCGCATTTGACGCACTCATCCGTTTCGGGCTGTTCAAATCCACATTGCGGACAAGTGACCATTCCCTTTGTAAAAGCCTTCTTTTCAGGTTCGGGTTTATAAATAAACGCGGGTTTGGGCTCAGGCCTGGGCCCAGGCTCAGGTCTATGTTCAGGTTCATAATCGTGGGTGATATCCAGAGTAGGAATCGACTCTTCCTCTTCCTCCACCTTGATTCTTCCCCCGATTTCTTCAAAGGCTCTCACATACCTCTCCGCCTCCTCTTTCGAAAGGCCTTTTTTCACCACAACGGGAACCCTCTGGAGCAGGCTTTCAGCCTTTTCAGGACTAAGCTTGAACTTTTTCTGAAGGCCCCCGATCAAACGAGTCTCTTCTTCGAGTCCGATCACCGAAAGGCCTAAGAAAATCACTTTATAGGAAGCCACGTCCCCACCTCCTTTTTGGAACTACTAACAATTTGGGATTATTTATCATATTCATCATTAAACTACAAGAATTATTTACGACCCAAATCCTGATTTAGAAACTGAAACTCTTCTTCCATCCGGTCATGCGAGCCCCTGCAAGGTGCATGCCTGCACGTCAAAGTCGCTTTGGTTGCGTTGGCCACGAGCCCTTCTACGGAGGAAGGCGGCGGGAGCGGAAGAAACTGCGTTAACATTGCAAAATCATTCCAAATCCTGGATAATTCCAATTAGCCATTACTCCTTTCTACTCTCAAATTAATGGAGAATTCAATGCTCGCGACACGATTGACTCAAATGCTTGGGATCAAATATCCGATCGTCCAGGGTGGACTTCAATGGCTTGCCACGGCCCAGCTTGCCTCGGCCGTATCCGAGGCAGGAGGATTGGGAATCATTTCTAGCCTCTCCTTTCCAGATCAGGAAAGTTTAAGAAAAGAGATTCGCCGGATGAAGGAGAAGACCCAAAAGCCCTTTGGCGTGAACCTGTCCATGCTTCCAGGATTAACGGAGGGCGATAGGACAATCGAAATGCTCCAGGTTATCTTAGAGGAAAAGGTCCCGGTGGTAGAGACCTCGGGAAGGAGCCCTGAACCCTTCATCCAAGAATTGAAAAAAGAGGGGATTAAACTCATTCACAAAGTTCCATCCGTTCGATTTGCTCAGAAAGCTGAATCGATTGGGGCAGACGCCGTGACGGTTGTCGGATTCGAATGTGGAGGCCGCCCCGGGATGGATGATGTTACTTCTCTGGTCCTCATTCCTAAGGCAGCCGAGTCCGTTAGGATCCCGATCATTGCGGGCGGTGGAATTGCAGATGGCCGGGGGTTCTTGGCCGCCCTCGCCTTGGGAGCAGAAGGGGTAGTGATGGGAACACGTTTTGTGGCCACCCAAGAATGTCCTGTCCATCCACGGATCAAAGAATGGTTTGTGAAGGCAAGGGAGACCGATACCACAATCATCTGCCGTTCGATTAAGAACACAGCAAGAGTGCTCAAAAATAGAGCGGCTGAAGGAACACTTTCATTGGAACAAAGGGGAGCGACCCTGGCAGAACTTATGGCTTTCATGAGTGGTCGAACGAGTCGGGAGGCTTATCAGGAAGGAGATGTGGATGGAGCGATCATCGGCTGCGGTCAATGCGTGGGGTTGATCCGTGAAATAAAGAGTGTCAAAGAAGTCATTGACGACATCATCCAGGATGCCCAGTCCGTCCTTCAAAAATTGAATTCCATGAGGGCTGATTAGATCTTCCGGCCAATGGAACTGAACCACCCTCGCCTTCAAGGGGAGAGGTTTGAAATGACAGGTCGACTTGAAGTCGACCTTACCCATTC
>JBAVGF010000114.1:0-18174 GCA_049684675.1 Thermodesulfobacteriota bacterium
ATTAAGAACACAGCAAGAGTGCTCAAAAATAGAGCGGCTGAAGGAACACTTTCATTGGAACAAAGGGGAGCGACCCTGGCAGAACTTATGGCTTTCATGAGTGGTCGAACGAGTCGGGATGCTTATCAAAAAGGAGATGTGGATGGGGCGATCATCGGCTGCGGTCAATGCGTGGGATTGATCCATGAAATAAAGAGTGTCAAAGAAGTCATCGAGGACATCATCCAGGATGCCCAGTCCATCCTTCAAAAATTGAATTCCATGAAGGCTAATTAGATATTCCGGCCAATGGAACTGAACCACCCTCGCCTTCGAGGGGAGAGGTTTGAAATGACAGGTCGACTTGAAGTCGACCTTACCCATTCTTGCTCTTTTACCCGTCATTCCTGCGCAAGCAGGAATCCAGGGTTTCCTGTGAAAACAGGAATCCATTTTTTATTGGCCCCCTGCTTTCGCAATGGCAGCATCCTGGATTCCCGTTTACACGGGAATGACAATTCGGATGATGTATTGTTCAGATGCTCATGGTGGGCCGCATGTCAATGCCGTGAGATGTTGAAGGAGATATTCTTTTTGGCGCTCCTACGAGGGTAAAGGAGGAAGGCTCAAATAGGAAAGGAGAGAAAAGGATGAAGATATTAGCCATACAGGGAAGTCCCCGACCAAAAGTGAGTAATACGGAGATTCTTCTCCAGGAATTCTTGAAAGGTGCTAGGGCCCAGGGGGCTGAAACCGAAACGGTTTACTTGAAGCAAAAAGAATTTCACCCTTGCGTGGGATGTTATACCTGCTGGGTAAAAACTCCGGGAGTATGCGCATTCAAGGATGATATGCCGGAACTTTTGGAGAAGGTCCGAAATTGTGATATCCTTGTTTATGCGACGCCTCTCTACAATTACAATATGACTTCTCTTTTAAAAGCCTTTCAGGAAAGACTCCTCCCTCTTCTGGACCCTCATCTGGTCAAAATGGGAGAGACTTATCGACACCCCCAGAGATATGAAGGGAATCGAAAGATGGTCCTCATCTCCAATTGTGGATTCCCCGAAGTTTCTCATTTTGATGCGCTTCGGCAAGTCGTCCGCCATATGGAACGGAATGGAAGGACACCGATCATCGGTGAACTCTTAATGCCTGCTGGCGAGCTTCTAAAAAACAAAGGCTTGGGGGAGAAGCTTCAGGGTGTTCTTCAAGCTGCCTATCGAGCAGGAGTCGAGGTCATCCGGGATGGAAGGGTTTCAAGAGAGACAGAAGCGCACATTCAAAAGCCTCTCATCGCACCGGATGAGGTCGCGGAAATGGCAAATCTTTGGTGGGATAGTCACCTCGAGGGGGTCACCCAAGGTAAGCCCCAAGATGGAAGAATAGAAGATATGAGACTCCTTCTCAGAGGTATGGCGGCAACTTTTAACCCCGAGGCTGCCGGGGATCTGAAGGCGGTAATTCAGTTTGAGGTGACAGGAAAACAGGCGGGTCATTGGTTTCTCTCGATTGAAAATGGAAAATGCACCTATCACGAAGGGAAAGCGAATTCCCCGACCCTTACGGTCAAAACCCCTTCGGAAGTTTGGCTTGCCATTGCGAATAAACAGATGGATGGACAAAAGGCTTTCATGGAGGGAAAATACGTAACCGAGGGGGATATGAACCTCTTGATGCGTATGAAGAGCCTGTTTGGAAGTGAACCTTTCGACTCCCCGGCCTGAGGACGGGCATCACGGAGCCGAACGGGCGAAAGATCATAAAATCGACTTCGAGAGAGGAAACGATTGATGATACGTCGTAACTTGGAGCACCCCGAAGTGAAAGCCACCCGCTATCGGGCCCATGGGGGCGGCGTGGCTCACATGATTCTGGACACTCGCCATCTTCAAACCCTGATGTTCCTTGCCCATGCCTCGGTTACCCCCGGCAATAAGCTCATAGGCCATGCGGACCCCATGGAGGAGATCTACGTCATTCAAAGCGGCCGGGGGCGTATGCAGATAGGGGATGAGGTGTGCGAGGTGGAACCGGGGGATGCAATCCATATCCCCGTTGGTCACTTTCACGAGCTGACCAATACTGGAGAAGAAGTCTTAACCCTCCTGGTCGTCGCCGGTCTCATTCCAGGATAAATTAGTGAACCCTAAACGGTCTGCTTGGGAGGCGGATCTTACGGGTACCGCATTAAACACGTAGGGCCCGGTCACCGAACGGCCCAAAAGTTTGATTTCCTTAACCTAACCTTCAACTTCAAATCAAACCGGCTTCCCAATCCTATCTGAGTCACCACATAAACAATTTAAATGATCATCAATCTTTGTGATATTTCCAGAGCCAAAGGAGTCCGACCATGATGAGAAGGGTCGGTAGAAAATAGGTTCGGACGACTCCCGGAACCGAAAAATGAAGCGAGTAATACTTCGCTCCCAGGATGAAGATCCCAATGATCGTCGTGACCCAGGCGGCAAGGCTTTTCTTATTCCGGAAAATACCCCCGACTCCAAGGGCAACAACGATCCATGGCCATCCTTCCCTTAACCCGTATCCCGTGCCCATTCGATCCAAGAGGATCAGCATGCCCAATGCGATCAAAGCCAATCCTAATCCCATCTCATATCTCCTTTCTCAACAGATCGTCATTCCTGCCCCGGTTTTCACCGGGATAAACTCCAGCAGGAATCCATCCTGTTATACCCATTTCTGGATTCCCGTTTTCATGGGAATGACAGCATCGAGATTTCAACGCCCTATTTAATCATAAATCTATCCCGAATCCGGCCCTCCAAATCAACTGCCTCCCCTTCTATCTTCCCCTTCTGGACAGAAATCCAAACATAATGGAAATATCCTCCTCTCTCTTTAACGGAAGCGAGAGCGGCTCCCCCGCCTCCCGAGATGAGATAGAGAATACCATCTTCTTCTCTCCGGTCATAACGGTGGTCATCGGCTTCAAAAACAGCCTTCACTTTCTCTCTTAAGAAGAGCCGATGGAGATCATCTCGTTCGATTGGATATTTGTCCAAGGCCCGCCCTCTCTTCAAACTATCGATCGGGAGGAAAAGGGGGCGATGAATAAACACCAGCTTAAATATTTCTTTGGAAGATGATAAAATATCCTCAAGCCACGATACCTGCTCTTTAGTGAGCCTACCCCTTCCCTTTTCTGAGTCTAAGATGACAAAAAAGACCCCTCCTGCTCGAAAGGCATAGTAGGTCTTTCCTTCTGGAAGAAAGAACTGCTTTCGATAAACCTCATCCCCCGAGCTCCCGGCTCCTACGTCATGATTCCCCACAACGGGGAAGAAGGGAAGAGTGATCGGTTTTGAGATCTCAAAAAATTTCTGCCACTCCTTCTCACCGGGATGGGGGATCATGTCTCCTAAGTGGATGAGGAAATGAGGCTTTCGCTCAACGATTCTTCTCATCAATTGGGCGTATACCTTTTCTCCGTCTCGACTGTCTCCGACCATAGCAAACTGAAATGGAGGTTCGATCGATTGGACTTTTTCAATGCCCTGGCTGACCTCTCTGATCGATCCTGCATTAGAGGAAAAGGAGATGAGAAAAAGGGCTCCAAAAAGGAGCAGGACCTTTATCCACTTTTCTTTCTTGAAATAATTTTCAAAATTTTTCATAATAACTCAGGTTCAAAATATCCATTCTCAATATACTATTTTAAGAAAAAATGCAATCCACCCTGATGTTGAATGGCATCCTTCTCTATGATGAAACTAACTTTGGTTATCGGTAGAAAAGGGTGTCTATTCGACAGGGACCTCATGGATTCAACCGGCTCATCTCCGGCCTTTAATAAGAACGAGGGGGCTTATGGATCCCAAATTGGTCAAACAGTTTGTTATCTTCTTGGTTATCCTCTTTGGATGGACCATCGTCGCCCTGCTCATGGGATACAAATAATTTTTCTCTGATTAAATTAGAGAAGGAATTCAGCGACGAACGGTGGGGGTTTGATCCTCCTGGAGAAATGTGATACTTTAGCCATGGGCCCACGTAGCTCAATGGTAGAGCTGCTGATTTGTAATCAGCGGGTTGGCGGTTCAAATCCGTCCGTGGGCTCCAGAAAAATCAACCCTTCGACTCTCCCCGGTCTAAAGCTCGGGGTTTGGAACTCGGCCCGAGCTCACGCTGAGGGCTCAGGGTTGATACTGAGTGGCGCTTTTGGCCCCGTCCTGATGGCGAGGTTTGGCACCGCCGAAGTATCAACAGGGCTGATTCAACCGGGTAAGCCCGTATCACCATCATACAACCCTTCGTCCTATCGAACAAAGATTTCACCCCCTTTGCAATCTCCGAATCATTTGGGGAGGCTTAACCGGCAAGTGCCCCTTACCCCCCGCCGTGGAGGCGGGGGGTAAGGGGCACAATTAAAACGATATTCCCTTTGCTCGCTTCCCGGTCGCCACTACGTGTCCGGGAAGCCCCGGCCTGTGGCCGGGAAGCTTCACAATTACTTTTTCCAAATGCCATTTGTATGCCTTTTGTGATATAATCCGTTGAAATTTCTTTAGAATGGGGAGGCCGGCACTCCTTTGTTAAGGTTATCACACTCATTGTACAGATGGGTCCTCCGAAAATGAAACTCACCATATTTTCCAGACTTCTCATAGGATACCTGATCATCTTCGGTTTAGTAACAGGGATCAACGCATACGCCATTGTCGAGATAGGTCACATCAACAAAGTGACCGACTCTATTCTAACCATCAATAATCAGATGATTGACCTCGCCGGAAAGCTTTCAGATATTATCTTCTCACAGGTACGGTACGAGAGGAAATTTATTATCTCTAAAGACGAGGCGTTTTTCAGTGAGTTTCTGCGGCTTCAGGGCGATTTTGACCGATACCTAAGAGAGATGATATCCATTGCAGATTCCTCTCAAACGAGAGACTCGTTGTACAACATCAATAAATCTTACCAAAAATACCAATCCTTGTTTCAAGAGGAAATGAACTATCTAAAGAGAGGCAGCAGGTATTCTCGCCAAAGGTTTGACTCGGAAATGAAAAGGGCTACGAGTTCAATAATAGATGAACTTGAAGATTTGCAAACGAAGACCAAGCAGAATACCACCGACAAGATTACGAGGCTGCATGGGATCGGAACCAAATTGCGCCGGACGGTGATCGTGATGACCGGAGCCTTTTTGATGCTTGGCATCGTTATTTCTTTACTGATTAACAGGAGCATTACGCAACCCGTCTCTATTCTGGAAAAAAAGACCAAGCAGATTGGCAAAGGAAATTTTAGAGGGGATCTGAATATTCCCTCTCCACCGGAATTAGCGGGACTGGCGAATGCTTTCAACCTGATGTGTAACAAGCTGAACGAATTAGACAAGATGAAGTCCGATTTTTTCTCTTCGGTCACGCACGAGCTCCGTACTCCCCTCGCTACGATGAAAATGGGGTCGGGCCTCTTGCAAGCGGGCGTAGAAGGACCGCTTACGAAAGGGCAGAGAAATCTCCTCACGGCACTTGAAAGGGAGATTAACCGGTTGACAGAGCTCGTTAATTCCATATTAGACCTTTCCAAAATGGAAGCGGGCATGATGTCATTTAATCTTGAGCCAAAAAATATTGGTCCTCTGATTGATCAAGCGATTCAGGAGATAGGGCTTCTCGTGGAGGCCAAAAAAATCAACCTTGAAGTAACGGTGACAAAAGGATTGCCGATCATAAAGGTCGACAGTGAGAAAATTCTTCAAGCGCTGCGAAATATTATCGGAAATGCCATTAAGTTCACTCCCGAAACGGGTCGAGTGACCATCTCGGCCCGTTCTGTCGACCACGGCGTGGAGGTTTCCGTTGCAGATAGCGGCCCGGGTATTCCCACAGAGAATCTCATCACCGTTTTCAAAAAGTTTCAACAGGCCCCCACCGGAGGATCATCTCCCATCAAGGGGACGGGCCTGGGCCTGGCCATTTCCAAAGAAATCATAAACCGCCACGGCGGCAAAATATGGGCAGAGAGCCAACCCGGGCAGGGAGGGAGGGTTATTTTTGTATTGCCGGCCTGACGTCCCTGCCGCTTTTTGAAGAGGAAAGAAGAGTTTCTTAAACGGACACGAAGCCAGAGAGCAAGACGGATCATCCATGAAAAGAGCCTTCACCCAGCTTTTTCGCCTGACCATAGCGAAGAAATTGCTCCTCGGATTTCTATCCTACGGGATCCTGACCATCCTTATCGCACTCATCGCCCTCTCCAACCTCCGACGATTGAATGAAATCAATAATCGGATTATAGAGCGTGACGTTCCCTTGGTAGAAATGTCCGATAAACTTGTCGAGGCCTTGCTGGCCCAGGAGCTCTACGGACGTCGTTTTTTCATCCTCAGGAGTCCGGAGATGGAGGCGCTCTTCTGGAAAAGGAGTGAGGAATTCAGAAAGCTCCTGCAGCAGATGGGTGATCTTCCGGATGTCTCCAGCCTTCCGCTCGCTCGGCTAACCACTCTTCACGAAGAGTATGACCATCTCTTCAAAACAGCGTTGGAGAAGAAGGGAGATTTATCTAATCCGGCCTTTCAGGATCCTGATGAGCAAATCAGAAGAAGGCAGGAAGAACTCATTCAATTGGTAGAAGGGATCTCTCGTGATGCCAGGAAGGACCAGAATGAAAAGAGTCTGAAGACCCTGAGTGTTGGCCATTCAGCGTTTTGGACGACTGCCGGACTCAGTATGGGCGCCCTCCTTCTGGGAATCGTTATTGCCTTGGTCATTACCCGTAACATCTCCCGCTCCATCCGTCAATTGAAACGTTCCACCCAAGAGATATCGGGGGGAAAGTTTGACCATCTTCCTGAGGTTCGCAATCAGGATGAATTGGGAGATCTATCCCAGGCTTTCCAAAAGATGGCCGAAAGGTTGAAACTTCTGGAAGAGATGAATCTCGACGCCAACCCCCTCACCCACCTTCCCGGGAGCATCGCCATCGAAAATGTCCTGAAGAAAAGGTTAAAGGAAGAAACACCCCTGGCTTTTTGCCAGCTCGACTTGAGCCACTTCAAAGCTTTTAATGATCGGTACGGATATGCCAGGGGTAACGAGGTCATCCAGGCGACGGCCAGAATCGTGACCGAAGCGGTCAACGCGCAAGGAAGTGAAGGGTCCTTTGTCGGGCATATTGGGGGAGATGATTTTGTTGTGGTCACTTCGCCCGAGAAGTATGAGAAGATTTGTTTTGCCGTGATCGATTCATTTGGTAAAATGGTCCTGGATTTTTACGACCCCGAAGACCGGGAGCGTGGTTGCATCCAGGGGGAGACGCGGCAAGGACAGCGAGTGTCCTTCCCCATCATGACTCTGGCCATTGCAGTGGTCACCAACCAGCGCCAGAAGCTGCAAAATCACGTCCAGGTCGGGGAGATCGCTGCGGAGCTAAAGAATTATGCCAAGTCCTTTTCCCACAGCATTTTTGTAGTCGACCGACGCAAGAATGGCGCTTCCGGCAAGTCGGGTTGAACCATTTTGCCACCTTCCGAAAAAGGGGAGTGAAGGGAGGAGATATGGGTTTACTCTTTCATCGCCTTCAATGGGGTTGCATTTTTCTCCTGGTTTTTCTCATGGTAGGTTGCAGCCTGAATCTGGCGCAGAAGAAACCGGAAGGGGAAACGGAATTCTTAGAGGAGACCTGCCGTTTGGAAAAGCTTGCCCGCGACCATCCCGAGACATCCGTCCGGGCCCAATCCCATCTGAAGCTCGCCTTTCTCTTCGTGAATTATAGAAACCCTCAACTCAATTACACTCGAGCCCTCCAGGAAATGGAAAGCTATCTCTCCTTGGCGCCAACCAAAGGGCAAACGGACGACTTTAAGAACTGGCTTTCAGTCCTGAAGGAGACCGAGAAATTACAGGCCGGTCTGGAAAAGGCCCAGAAGGCGAATAAAAGCTTACGCGAGGAGGTGGCCGGTCTGAAGGAGGCCATCGAAAGGCTAAAGAGCCTTGACCGTCAGATGGAAGAGAGAAGGAGGCTGACGAAATGAATCCCTGGAAAGATACGATTCCCTGCCAAGCTTAAAATTTCTATCCATTGAGATGATTGAAATGTAATCGCCGGCCGTACGGTTCAAATCCGTCCGTGGAATCGAGAAAAGAATTAAAGAACAATTTCACCGAATCGCGCTTACTAAGCTGGACCCCGGAATTCTTGAGGTGGTCACTGTGTCTCCGTCAATGATCATCGTTTGAATCAGGTTTCTTCCCCTTATAGAATTCAATTATTCTTAGCAATTCTTCGAAACTTACATTTCCGCATTCAGCGCAGAGATAAAAGAGATGAAACGTTTTTCTCCCAATCGTTAGAGCAACACCCTGCAGACCCTCCTCCTTTTCGCACTTTAAACAACATTCGCGTTCTTCGGTCATATTACTCTGAGATAGAAATCCCTTCCACCTCCTCTCTTCCGTGAAGTATAAACCCTGAGGATTGAGGTCCCCAGCTCATCTCCCTTATCTCGCCTTTTTACAATTGATCCAGCCCTCCTGGCCATTCTCCAACCGGACATTAAGCCAATCCCCGTCTTCTCCGATTACCGTTAACCTGTCTCCTCGCTTCACGGTGGTCAAGAGAGAAAAATCATTCCCTGACCCCGAGCGAATATTAGCAAAGGTCCGCGTGACCGTAACAACATCAGTGCCTGCAGGGAGAGGGGCGGTTATGGATGTTGTGGGTTCCTCTGGCGGAACGGATGGCGATCTAACGGCAGGCGGGGCAGGTGTAAAAGACCTTCCAGCTTTGATACGTGCCGCCATCTCAAAATCTTCATGGAAAGTGGCCTCCGTGAGTGAGGTCAAAACTTCTGTCGGGTTTTTTCTTTTTATAACAACCGTAACCCTTGTACTGTCGCTATTGACAGGCTCTACCCATACTCCCGTCAATGTTCCCCAAGAAATGAGACTCTCCCCGCTGCTCGCAAGCATATAGCCCTCTGAACGGTGCTCTTCGACAGCGTCTGTTCGTTCCCACCGGAAAACTGTCTTGGCAATTTCCCAGGCCTGGTCAGCATTGACAGGATATACCTTACTCGTTCCCCTTCCCCGTTCTTTGGACTGGACGACATCACTCATTGTCGCACATCCTGTTAGACAAACCCATATCAGAAGGAATTCCGTGATTTTCATCCCGCGTGAATTCATTCGACCGGTCTCCTTGTAATACCGGATGGCAAGTAGCTTAAAGGGCCTTGAGGAAAGCCCTTGGTGAATATGAGTTTAATGGTTTTATAATGCAAGGTCAACAACAATCTAAGAATCTGTGTAATGCCTCACTCTCCCGTGCAAAATTGACGACATCCGGCGAGGATGGCGGAGAAAATATTATGGCGGCAACCTCAGCTTGTAGGCCAGCCAAAAGAATTCCAGACCAGTAACGAGACCCGATGATCCTCCTGAACTTTACCCCATTAAACATCCGCCTTATAAGGTTTTCGGAGGTATTCTTGCCGGATTGTGGGATTTTATCCACGCTTCAGTGACACAATACGAATCTGAAGGTGAGGGCCTCTAAATTTCAAATCACCCCTAATCGGAGTGTTCGAAGAAATCAAGCGGGAGCCCTGCAAAATCAAACGTCAAAATTAAGAAAACTTAATTTAGAGCTAATCCTTCTTTAATATTGGTTTGGTATTACTTTGACGCCAGACTCGTAAAATACGTTCCTCAATCCGCTATAAGAAACTGGGAAAGATAGAGAAGCTCCCCTCACAGTGGGGGCTTCCCGGCAAGGTAATTTCATCTTATATTGTGCCCCTTGACCCCGCCTATCCCGCTTTGGCGGGATGGGGCACGTTCCGGTCACCACCGGGGCATAAAGAAAGTACAGGGATAACCCGAAGGAGGCAAGAAAGGTGAGACTTACAAAAGCGATACGAAGAATATTGTTTCTTTTAACTTTGAGCTTCATTTCCACCGGCTGTGCCAGTAGCGCCGATCTGGGCACTCAAAATGCCGGGAATCTTCTCCATAATCGTTCCGCTCCTAAAGAAATGGGTGCTCAACATCCCCCATCTCTTGTGATCGGTTCAAGGTTTATTTATCAAGAAACCAACGTCTCAAACGGTAAGGCTTGCAAAGTCGCTATGACCGTTAAAGAACTAAAGAAGTTTGAGACAAAACCCGCATACTGGATTGAAGTAAGCAGAGAAGCAGAAAGTTATTTTGATATATACGACATGAATTTGAACTGGATTGGATCATTTGCGGATGGAAAAGAATTGGAATCTGCTGAACCCTGCATTCGAGTATTTGACTGGCCGTTAAGAGTGGGGAAGAAGTGGAGAAATGGCTATACGGTAAAGGATTATTCAGGGGGTGCTCACCTTTATCGTTCAAAAACTGGGGTAAACATACAGACGTATGAAGAGGTGAGAGTTCCCGCAGGCACTTTTAGAGCACTGAGAATTCAGGCAGACGAAGAGACTCTTTGGTATGCTCCATCAATAGGATGGGCGGTAAGGGAACAAATCGGGCCTCAGGGCAGGGACGGGTGGCTTCTTGAGTTGGTGGAATACAGTATTCCGCCGAAAATTCATCCCGAAAAATCATAGGCCAGCTGTTAATAATATTTGACAAATGAGCCATAAAATTTTAAAAACCGCAAATTTGGATGAAAGAAGAAAATGATCTTAGGAGTTTCGTATGAGGTGTCATCGCTGTGGTAGTGTGATGGTCTATGAGAGATTCTACGGTCCCGACGAGCACTTTTTGGGATGGAGATGCATCTCGTGTGGGGAGATCATTGATCAGGTGATTCTGGAGAATCGTGAGACAAGGGCCGATAGCCAAAACAGGGGGAGGAGGAGAGAATCCTGCTAAACCGTCTTCACTTCGGTATCCCGGCAAGGAGCTCCCTGAGAACGGGTGCATCTAAAGCTGATTCTGGCCGGCTTGACTTGATACCTTTGCGAAAGCTTCCATTCTATCCCGCATTTCGGAGCATACCCACGCCAGATCGTTCTATTCAACGCCTGGGCTCGCACATCAGGGTATGCTCGTTCATTACTTTGAGAAGGGAGTCGAAGGGCATCGGGAGAATCGGGAAGGGATCCGTTTCGTTTCAGCCTGTTGAAGAACGATCCGGGGACACCCCTACCGTCCCGGACCTTTATTTTCTCCCGTTTCATTGTTAAGATAGAAGACGATACGTGGGTGGATCCTATCTCAAGCATCCATACCGCAGGAAGGGGATTACCGAAATGCGTAACAGGATCTTACACACCTTTTTAACCGACAAAGCAAGCGAGGGACTCCCAATAAATTTCTGGCTGCCTCTGGCCTTCTTCCTTTTAATTTGGGTTTTCTCCCCTCCGAGTTCTTTTGCCGAAGTGATTGCCTCCCAGGCAGCAGTCGTCATGGATGCATCCACAGGAGAAATCCTCTACGGAAAGAATTCGAACCACTTGCTTCCTCCGGCAAGTACTACAAAGTTGATGACGGCAATAATCGTTATGGAAAAAGCAAACCTTTCAGATATCGTAACAATAAGTCAAAAGGCCTCCCAGGCACACCCCGTGAAGGCGGGTTTTAGAAAAGGGGATAAAGTGACGATCGAGGGACTTCTTTATGCAGCACTCGTGAAATCCGCAAACGACGCTGCCGTCGCTCTCGCAGAGGATGCAGCCGGCTCCGAAGGCTGCTTCGTTTCCCTCATGAATCAGAAGGCGGTTTCAATAGGGGCTGTGAATACGAAATTCATCAACGCAACGGGGCTGCCGGGCGGCGGCCAGCATATTACAGCCATAGACCTATCCATCATTATGAGGTACGCGATGAGTCATCCGAAGTTAAGAGAGATACTCGCCACCCCTGCAGCCGAGGTGTCGACGGAAAGGGGAAAGGCCATATTCCTTAGGAACACAGACAAGCTCTTATCGTCTGATGAGGAAATTATTGCAGGGAAGACAGGCTACACTTATACGGCGAAACATTGTTTTGTTTTTGCTGCAGAACGCAATAAAAAGACGATTATTGTTTCTCTCCTCGGAAGCCCGAGCCGAAAGAACCTGTGGAAGGAGGCCAAGGAACTTACTGACAAGGGGTTTCAGATGATAGCCCGTGACTAACCAAAGCATCGGAAAGTTGTGTAGTACGATTCACATTGGGTGATAGGGATGTCACTCAAGGATTTACGGATAAGTAAGCTTTAACAAAAGTGCCCATCATCCCGTTAATCAGCCCCATCATGTCCTTTGCAATATTCGAGGCAGACCCGGAGCCAAAAACTCCTGTGGACCAGGTTGCTGCAATCACCTCTCCTTTAGGATCCCGCTTCAAAAAGCTTTTTTGCCATAATTCAACTTCAATAAGAAATAAGAATGTCTTACCGTTTCGGTTTGAACCGCCGACCTCCACGTAGAGAATTGGAGTATCCGAGGGTAAGCTCTCAATGTATATCACATCGATTTTCGCTTCCTGAAGCTTCAGCGCTACACCGGTCCGGATTCGGTCTTCGGTAAGGCCGGCTTTCTTGAAATCTTCGGAGAGCGGTTCCTCAATCTTCACAAGAACGGACAATTTCTTAAGACCCTTCAGCGATGGGCGGCTATACCTGTCGTCACCTATGGCCAAAACGGCGGGGGTGGATATCAAAAAACTCACGAACAGAACCATCAAGAGGATTGAGCATTTTTTAACGTTCATAAGCCCCTCTCTGATTATTCTCTTTGCTCTTTTTCAATTTGGCGATTCGAATCACAACGAATACGCGTCCATCGGAAACTTTTCTCCTTCTGTCCGGATCCTTTAAATCATTTTCCAAATATGTCCCAATAAAAAAGGGACCAGTCAGAGGGGGGGCCAATAACTGATCCCTACCAGTCCATCAAATAGAGGGACCCCAAGAAGGTCTTGATGTACTGGTTTTTCTAATTATCATTTTGTCACGAAAACATTAAAAGAAGATTAGAATTGAATTAAAATTTCTTAAGACTCCGGACTGGTTCACTACCCAATCTTCAGCTCCGGTTCCGGGCGTTGCTTAACCCCCATCAGTAAACGTGCTATCCCCTTTCGGCTGAATTGTCGGAAAAAGCAGCTCACCCCAGGTAAAAGTCTATCCCAAAGGAAAGGAAGGCCCCCGTATTTCTGTTCCTGTATTGGGGTGAAGGCCATCGCGGAAGGCCTCAGTTCGGGCAAGAGCTTGCGGGAGATGTCTAAGAAAGAGGATGAATTGAATGCACCTTTAAAGGGAACCCTTTTTTACTCTTAGCGGAAGCAACTCAGGACTTTTGTGAAAATCCCTTCCACCCCGGCTTTCATCAATGATAGTTGGAATCTTAAGAAATTTTGTTTGAATTATCATGAGTGGTCGCCCCTTTGCGGCAATTGACGTGATGGGACTATCTCAAAGTATTTGGTATAAGTCTTGCCTCTTAAACAAAACAGGGAGCGACTACTCTTTGCACAAGATCACGTATAGAACTAAGACAGGGTATAGGTATTCGATGCTCCAGGGAGAGATGGATGAGAAGTTTTCTGATTAATAAAAACCTATCCCTCTACTACTGGCTCAAAAAGAGAAGCGGGAAGGCCATGGCCTTCGAGGTGGCCAATACGATCGAAAAGGTTATCCTCATTTTTGGGAGAGAACGCATGCCGCGCCGGAAAATCACCATTCGGAATAAAGTCAAGCGATTGGAGTTATTATTCCGTATCAAGAAGAGTATTCTGATATGGAAGCTCATGAGTTATACGCATTTGATAAGATAAGAATCAAAAGGAAGATCATCTGAAGCCGAAACAGCTGCTCCGCAGACGATCTGACTTTGGAGAAACTTTCTTCAAGACTAACAATAGCGGGGCCTCCGTTTGATCGCATCGGACAGACGAATTCTTAAGGATCGGCGCAAACAGCCCACCCTTGCTTTGAGCAGGTTTGCCGTCAAGGGGCAAAGAAGGAGCTTCCGAAGAAAGGGAGAGCGGGAGAGGGGTGGGTATGTAGACCGTTACGGTCCTGGATTATTCTTTTTAATCGTTTTGATTGTGGGGTTGAATGTTTTAGACGCATTGTTGACGATGATGGTTTTGGAGGATGGCGGATGGGAGATGAACCCTGTTGTTCGCTCCGTCATCCAAATCTATGGGCATAGGTTTTGGATTTGGAAATTTGCCATTGTCTCTTTCCCTCTAATTCTACTATGCCTTCACAGTAAATTCAGATTGGCGACACCCGTTATCCTGGGGATGAGTGTTATCTATATTACGGCTATCTTATTCCAGATTTTACTGATTGTTTCTTGACCACGAGAAATCCTTGGTGACCAATAGTCCAGGCTTAAGGTTGTTGCTGATCTCTGCAGAAAATCCAAAAATGGAGTGGAGGGTTAGACCATGGTAGCTTATGAATTCTATTGGTTTGATTCAACAGGGGGGTACCAGATCATCGGAGTCCTTCCCGAGAGGAGAAAGGATCCTAAAAGATTAACCCAGGAATCCATTATGAACTGGGGGAAAAAATTCTTTTCCAAAGGCTCAAAGACCAAAGATATTTTCTTCATTCGGGTAACGATAGACGACCATACGGGTCAAATTTTTCGCCCCGTCCCGTTTTCGATAACTCGGAAGGAAATCTCAGAATAAATCTATCCTCGATCTGAGGAGGGTAAAGGCAGGGTCATAAGTGGCCCTGCCTTTTTTTGTTCACAATCCAGGCATAGATTCCATTGTGGAGTTATGAAAAATGAATGACCGCGGCCGGGAAAATCTTCGGTCCCCTTTAGCAGATGTCCAAAAGACCCTTCACCCGACTGATTTTGCCTTCGATCTCTCCTTGACGGCCAATCATGATGCGTTGGGCCATGGGGGAACCGGCGCCATGCACAGACTCAATCAAGTAGGCGACCGCCCCTGCACCAGCGACTATATTCTCAATCAAGCGCAAAACTTTCACCCGATCAACCACATCGACCCCCTTGGCGGCAGCTAAGTATTTCTTAATGTAAGGCCCCGTTACGGGGTCCTCCATATCATGGGCCGAGGGCATCGTTCCGAGCAACCCGCCGGCAATATCTGTGGCCAGACGTGCCAACTCAAACGGAAAACGAGTCACGTTAAGCTTGCAGACATTGGCCAAGAGCATGTCTACCTCATAGTTTCCCGCTTTGGTCTGGTGTCCTAACGCTGAGCAGGCAATGCCGCAAGCAAACATCGTCTCATTGAGGTGAATCATCTCGACAATCTTGTCCCGAATGTGGGAAGCGCCTTCCACCCCGTTCATGCGAGCGATCAGGGACGTCGCCCCGATGAGAACATCGCCGACTCCAACCTTACATCCTCCGTAACTCTGGCGGTGATAAGCTGCAAAACGTTCCACCAGCCTCCCGGACAGGCCAACCTCTCCGTCCAGAAATAGGCGCTCCTCAGGGACAAACACATCTTCAAAAACCGTCATCACCTCCTGACCGCCGAAGGCGGGATTACCTACGTCCAGGCGACAGGCTCCCTCCAGTTTTCGCGTGTCACTCGCCTGTCGGCCGTAAATATACTTGATCCCCGGTGTGTTTGTTGGAATGGCAAAACAGATGGCCCAGTCCTCCTCCCCCCGGACCAAGTTTGTAGTGGGCATGACAATCATTTCGTGGGAATTGATCATCCCCGTTTGATGAAGCTTGGCACCACGGACCACCACTCCGTTGCGCTTCCGTTCTACCACCCGCAAGAAAAGATCCGGGTCTGATTGGTCCTTCGGTCGTTTGCCCCGGTCACCCTTTGGATCGGTCATGGCCCCATCGACCACCAAATCCTCGATTTGAACTCTGGTCCAATACTCCCGAAAACGTTCATGGTAATTCGTATTATGCTCTTGATCGCATTCGTACGTAACACTGAAGACCGCATTGGCTGCATCCAGACCGACACATCGCTGGAAGCAACATGCCGTAATGTTGCCGCAATGCCGCTGCATCATCACCTTTTTTATCAGGTCTTCAGGGCTTTGGTGCAGATGGGTAAAGCGATTGATCTCCTCCCCGGATAAGGAGGACCGTGCCCGGAAAAGGTTTCGAGTCTCCTCGCTATAGGCACAATCAAAAGTCGCCGCCACAGCCCGAACCGAGGGAGTCACCAAGGGGTGCTCGGGCAAATCGTGGACTTTTTTACCCATCACATTCGCCTCCAGCCCAAGAGACTTGAGCGAAGCGATATATTCGTTTCCTTTCCTAAGCGCCATCTCTATCTCCTCCCCGTTTTCAATCTCATAACAAAGATTGATGAGTAACTGTTATCTTAAACTCTCACTCTCATCTAAGCACTGAGAATGTTTCAATATTATTGAAAGACCGTCTAACAACATTTAAGGTATCATATATTAACTTTTTGTAAGAGAAATTTCCATTGTCAAATCGCGTTTTAATTGTGACCCTTAGCCCCGCCTACAAGGCGGGGCTAAGGGTCACTTGCCGGTCAACGCCAGTCCTGTTCACCTCCCTATCTTTTGAGCTTGAATTTTCAGGCTTAGTTATTAATTTTAGATAGGAGGCGGTTATTATGAAAAAAGCTGACAGAAAGACAAAAACGAAAAAATCGAAAACTACCACCCCTGCTTCGTATGATTGCTGTTGGTATCAACCTTCTTCCAGCGATCTTTGCTGCGGTGGGGTTTGCTGCTGCTAATAGGCCGTGCAGCCTAAATGGTTCAGGCGGGAATCACATATCGTTTGTGCCTGGGGAAAAGATCATCTGAAAATGATTTCCTTTGGGTGCTCGCAGGACACCGGTTTCACTCTGAAAGACTACTCGATTTAAATTAACCAGCTTGAATGTGAATTTGAAGCGCGCGGTATTGGAAATAAATCAATTCACCAATCTGGAGATGCGAAAACATTGAAGGGGCGGAAGAGCAGAACGCACGGTGAAGACTAAATTAGGGAAGCCGGCGAAGTAACGAAATGGGAAAGACAATATGAAAAAAAAGGGGGCGTTTCCGCCCCCGAAATCATTAGCGAATTGAATCGGGTTCCGCTCTGTAAAGAGCGAAGATTACTTGCCTTTGCTCTTGGTAATAATCTTTGCCAAGGCCTCGCCATTTCTATCCATGGCGTACTCAACAGTGTCATTAGCACCCGTAGAGGACGTTCTCAGATCGGTCTCATAGATGACATTGCCGCTTTCCTTGTCGATGAACTTGTAGTGGGCGGCGAAGTAAGCGGTACCGGTATGTTCTCCGAATGGAATAAAGGAACGCCCTATCCGCCTCCCTACGGTGGGGGGATTATATTCCTTAACCTCTCCCTGTATCAGGAGCACTTTTTTGCCGGAAAGGCTTTCTTTGCTTGCTTTTCCACCCTCTTTAACGATCGTATCAAAGAGCTTATATTTGTCGTTATACCTCTTGATCTGGTAAACTGCTTTCTCTGCCATCTGCAAACCTGCCGACTCAGGTGCTGGCGAACCGGAGGGGACTTCAAGATCCTTAACGATCACTGCGTTGTAATCTTTAAGATTAGCCTCTGCCGCCATCACGAGGCTATAACCTCCTAAGACCACACCCAACACCAAGAAGACCGCAAAAAAATTCTTCATCTCCATAAATCTTCCTCCTTTGAATGAATTGTCCCTTATTCTAATCCATGCTCTTTCGCTCCGTCAATAGAATTCATAATCTGATTTCATGATTGCTGATTTTAGCTGTGTTGAGTGTCAATTTTTATTGGCCTTTACAATTCATTTCGGGCGGTTGAAAGCCATGGTCATTTCGAGTAGTTTGCCCATACACAAATTTTCTCTTAAATTGTATGAAATTTCACTTGACAAAAAAAACCTATTAGTTTACAAGAGTTTAGTTAGAAATCCAGCTACTGATAACCACTGACAATCATCTTTACTACAATTTGCGTATTTGAAAGGGGGGATTCTTGAATCCAGACATAGAATCATCTGTAGAATTTCCGCAGGTTGGAACAACCAAAAAGGATTGAAACCATTCGAAAAAGAAAGGGGGAGTAAAAAACATGGGTTTCACTATTACAAAAAAATATAATGAGGCAGATCCAAGAAAACTTCCAGATTGGCAGGTTGCTGAAATAGCGGAAGAAACGATGCCTACGGTTGAGGAAGCGCAGGAGAAATTGGGACTGAAGAAGGAAGAAATCATTCCCATGGGGAAGTTATGCAGACTCGACTTCATGAAAATTATGGAGCGATTAAAAAACAAACCCGATGGGAAGTACATTGAAGT
>JBAVGF010000115.1:0-2100 GCA_049684675.1 Thermodesulfobacteriota bacterium
CCCTTTATTGACAGCCGCCGATGGTAGAAACGAAAAAAAATGATTTTAGAACGAGGGATCTCTTTTATTTGGTGCCCCTGTGGGTACTTTCGCTCATCGCGCCCGATCCCTACATCTATCACAAGAAGGAGTTCAAAAAGAAAGACCTCCTTTATCTGGGTGCAATATGTTTAGCCCCTCTGATCTGGTCTGATCCACACTTTCATCATCTTATGGTGTTGGCGGGAATCTACGCCATATTGGCCTTGGGATTAAGCCTCTTCATGGGTTATGCAGGACAGATCTCTTTAGGGCACGCTGCCTTCTTTGGAATCGGGGCCTATACCACAGCCATCCTCACCGCTCGCCATGGCTTTCCACCCTTTGTCGCTCTTTGGGCCTCGACTCTTTCCGCGTCTGCGATCGCCTATCTCATCGGTAGGCCTATCCTCAAACTGAAAGGATACTTCTTAGCTTTGGCCACATTGGGGTTTGGAGAAATATTCTTGGTCATGGTTAGAGAGTCTACGGATCTCACTGGCGGAGTCATCGGGATCTTTGGCATCCCATGGTTTTCTGTGATAGGTTTCTCCTTTGATACCTATCTTAAACAGTATTATCTCACCTGGGGGGTGCTCACCGGCTTATTCATCTTCTCAAAAAATCTGGTTCGCTCTAAGGTGGGCCGGGCCCTTTTGGCTGTGGCAGCCAGCGAGGATGCCGCCTCGAGCGTGGGCATTAATGTTCCACGGGTTAAGCTTGAGATTTTTGTCTTAGGTGCGGCCTTTGCCGGACTGGCCGGGAGTCTCTTCGCCTGCGTCATGTCAACAGCCAATCCCGAAGCATTTAGCCTTGGGTTTACCGTTCTCATTGTCATGATGGTGATTCTGGGAGGAATGGGAAATATCTACGGTCCCATTGCAGGAGCCATTCTCCTCACCTGGCTGATGGATTTTCTGAGCAGATATCAGGAATACAGCCTCCCCGTATACAGCGTCATCTTGATCCTGCTGCTCATCTTCTTCCCGGACGGGATTGGAACCCGTTTAAATGTCAGGGTGATTTACCTGATCGGCTACTGGGCGAAAAAGAAGAAGAGAGACGAGGGGAAACTCTAATGTCACACCTCTCGATCGAAGAGATTACCAAGGAATATAACGGGATAAGAGCCCTCGACCGGGTATCACTAAAAGTAGAGAAGGGAAGCATCAAGGGGCTGATCGGCCCCAACGGAGCAGGGAAAAGTACGCTTTTTCATTTGATTAGTGGCGTGGAGAAACCTGATTCAGGGAAAATCCGCTTTAAAGAAAGAGACATTACCGCCATGGCATCTCATGAGATATCGGCCCTTGGAATGGGGAGGACCTTTCAAACCCTTCAGATTTGGGGAAACATGACCGTTGTGGAAAATATCATGGCCGGGATGAATCGAAGGCTGAAAGGCAGTTTGCTCTCCTATGGGCTCTGGCTCCCCCGGGTCAGAACGTCGGAAAAAGAGGCCTTGAAGGAAGCCAAGGAGATCCTGAATTCCCTGGGTCTGCTTGGCAGTTGGGAATCCATGGCTTCTCAACTGCCCTACGGCAAACAAAAGCTCCTGGAGTTAGGCAGAGCTCTTGCCATGAAGCCGGAGTTCCTCCTCCTGGATGAACCGGCATCCGGACTGACCCTTAAAGAAATCGAACAGCTTTCGGAACGGATCTCACAGATCAGGCAGGAAGGAGTCACGGTCTTCATTGTGGAGCATCACATGGGTATGGTGATGGAGATCGCCGATGAGATAGCCGTCCTCCATAATGGCGAGCTCATTGCTGAAGGAACACCGGAAGGGATAAGAGGAAATCCTCAAGTGATTGAGGCTTACTTAAGAGGGAAAAGGGCAGATGCTTAAGATAAAGAAACTGACGGTTCACTATGGGCCCCTGCCTGCATTAAATGAGATTTCTCTGGAGGTAAAACAGGGAGAAATCGTCTCTCTTTTAGGACCCAATGGGGCCGGGAAGACCACCCTTTTGCTCACCCTCTCTGGAATTTTGAAGACCACCGAAGGAAGGATCCTTTTCGAAGGGGAGGATATCACCAACCTCAATCCTCACAGGATCGTCTCCAAAGGAATCGGCCATG
>JBAVGF010000116.1:0-26961 GCA_049684675.1 Thermodesulfobacteriota bacterium
TAAGTAAGCTTGAAATCCCGCCTAAAAAGAAATTCCTAACAGAGCATTGTGTGTATTCAACCCTCTATCGCCCCTGAAGGGATCAGAGACATGATAGAAACGATACTCCACCCTGAGTGCCAATCCTTTTCCAAGGTAATAGTAAATGCCTGCACCCGCCTGATAAATTCCTCCTACGTGCGAATCTCCAATCTCGATCACCCTCTTGCCGGCACTGTCATAACCAAGCCCTCCGCCGGCGAGTATAAATAAAGAGCCCCATTTTCGTTCGATGGGTTTAAAAAGAATATTGGCATCGACACCCAAAAAGTAGAAATCCTTTTCGCCAGAGATGCCCCAATAAGAAAAATTTCCTTCAAATTCCAGATGCCAATTCCTGTAAAGAGGTAAATCGAAACGGGGAAGGAGTCCGTATACGTTCACACGGGGTTTATTGTGTCCTGTGTCACCTCTCCCTCCAAAAACAGAAAAGCCGTATCTGATTTGACTAGCCTCTTCCCCGTAAGAAGGAGAAAACAACGACCCAACGATCAAGAAGGCGACGAAAGGGAAGACCCAATAACTCTTGCTGACTATCTTTTCACACATCTCTCCCGTGCAGCCTCCTTTACGTAGGAGCTCAAGGTGGTCTGGTGTTCCAAAAAACCATCGGGTCAAGAGATGATTAACTTATCTTTTTTATTATACCTACCGCCCACTTCTCAATGTCAATAAAAAACCGACTCCCGTGCCCTTTCCTTTGGCAATTGCAAAACATCCCGGTAATGCCACAGTGATCCGTAGTGGCGATTCGGCAGGGGTGCTGAGATCGGGATGGAAGTTCTTGAAAGGTCCCCTTCTTCAGGATGGCGTGGCGGCCAATAAAATCTTAACGATCCGCTTGATAAAACTTTGGAAGTATCCCTACCGAAGCACTGCTGTCGGGAATCCGACTCTCGAACCCATAATTGGAGCATTACGCGCTTCGGCAAATTTTAGTGGTGGCAGGTCCCAAAATTTGTTAGAATATCTGCGGGTGGGTCTCAGCCGGCTCACCTGTACTTTGATCTGAAATCCGGATTTTTAGAGGGTAACATTGGAAGTTAGGCCAAAAAAGAGGATCTTCATCGGACTGTTAGTCTTTACCTGTGTTATTCTCTTCGTTCTCATTTTTCTCCTCTGGTATATTCCCATAGTGGGGTTGAAAAACATTCATCCCGCCCTCCCGCCTGTTTTCAGTTTGGCCCTCGCCCTCTTGGTCTTCCTCATGATCTTTGGCGGTCTACTCCTTGTCTTCACAATACTCCGGGGCAAAGACATCTTCCTCTCTCATAGGCTGAGAGGTTTTGTCGCCAAAGTCCTTTTCCCCCTGATGATCCTGATGGGAAAGGTCGTCGGGATACCGAAAGACAAAGTCCAGCAGTCTTTCATCGAGTTGAACAACCATCTTATCCGATCCAACAGGCACCGGATCCGGCCCGATAAACTTTTGATCCTCCTTCCCCACTGCATTCAGAATTTTGACTGCCAGATCAAGATCACAGGAAATATCAGAAACTGCAAGGGCTGCGGAAAATGTGAGATTAAAGATTTGATTGAACTCTCCGATCAATATCATTTAAAGATCGCGGTAGCCACCGGCGGGACACTGGCCAGGAGAATTGTTCTGGAGAACAGGCCCGAGGCCATTGTGGCGGTAGCCTGCGAACTAGATTTAACCGCCGGCATCCAAGATACTTATCCGATTCCGGTAATCGGAATCTTGAACGAACGTCCCAACGGGCCCTGCATCAACACCAAAGCCGATCTTGAGAAGGTGAGAAGAGCCATTACGGACTTTGTTGAAGGTCCTGAACCCTCCGACCCCTCGGGAAAGTAGAAAATTGATCCACCGAACCCATTCGATAGGCTTAGGGTAAATGCCCCGGAGATAATTCCTGATGGATATTCGTCGATATTTACAGGCGAAGAAGGAGATAGTGGATTCCGCACTGGAGGGATATCTCCCGAGGAAAGAGGAATTCACGTCGAACCTTTATAAGGCGATACAGCACAGTCTCTTCGCTGGAGGGAAACGGATTCGTCCCATTTTATCCATCGCTTCCTTTGAGGCGGTGGGAGGAGAGGGAGAGAGGATCCTTCCCTTTGCCTGTGCCCTGGAGATGATCCACACCTACTCTCTCATCCACGATGATCTCCCAGCCATCGATAATGACGACTACCGACGGGGAAAACCCACGTGTCACAAAGTATTTGGTGAGGCGATCGCCATCTTGGCAGGCGATGGCCTCCTCACAGAAGCCTTCAGACTGATGACAAACGAGTCTGCAGAAGATCACCATTCAACTGACGGGGGGCTTATCCTCGATCTGATCAACGAGGTCGCTCAGGCGGCAGGGGTTTTAGGGATGGTAGGCGGCCAGGTGGTGGACGTTGAATCAGAAGGAAAAGCAGTGGATCTCCCTACGGTCCAATATATTCATGCCCGTAAAACAGGAGCGATGATCTCAGCTTCGGTTCGCGTGGGGGCGAAACTGGGCGGTGCAAAAGGGGAAATCCTCAAAGCACTGACCCGCTACGGGGAGAGCCTCGGGTTGGCCTTTCAGATCGCCGACGATATTTTGAATGTCGAAGGAGAGGCTGCCTTAATGGGTAAAAAGACAGGAAGCGATCTTTCCAGGGGGAAGGCGACTTACCCTTCTGTGTTGGGCATGGAGGACTCGAAGAAAAAGGGGAGAGAGCTGGTGGAAATATCGGTCGATGCTTTGAAGCAATTTGGGCCGGAAGCCGATCCCCTCAGAGAGATCGCTCGTTTCGTTATTGCGAGAGAATATTGATGGATAGACAGGATGTCAGATCAATTTTGATCGAATGACTCCATAGGGATTAGAACTTCTTGTGTCCTGCGTAAAACCTTCCTTTCCAGGGTGATCCTGCTCCACCCCAAAACCGAATTGCCGACGACCAAGTCATGGCAAGATAGAGAGTAGCGATGAATGGCAGAACCAAGGCCCACCCTCTGGACTGCTTATAGAACTTTAGGGTTGGCAGATAGCTCAGGATTAATGCCCCAAAGGCACAAGCGGAAATGATCTTCGGACTGGCAACCGGGAAGAACAGTCCCGCAACCGGTAACCAGAATACCAGCAGCATGATAGTTGTTGTGCCTATTAGTAACATCGCCGAGTAGCGCAGCTGGCAAAAAGCTGTGCGGGCTACCATGTTCCAAATACCCGTCAAATTTTCATAAGACCGCAGGCTGTGAGCCGAATGCGTCAAACCAATCCAGGTTCTGTAGCCGAGCGACTTGACTCGCCTCGCCAAGGCACAATCATCGATCAATTCATTGCGGATGGCCTTGAACCCACCGATTTCCCTGATCAGACGGGTCTCCAATAAGATACATCCGCCCGCCGCCGCGGCAACGTGAGTGAAGCTCGAATTGGACAGACGAAAAGGATAGAGCATTTTAAAGAAGTAGACAAAGGCCGGCATTAACAACCTTTCCCAGAAGTTGACCATGCGCATTTGGGACATTAGGGAAACAAGGTGAAAATGGTCTTCTTTCAATTTCTGGCGTAGCACCCCGACGATGCCCGGCCGCAGCTCAATATCAGCGTCCAATAAAAGGGTCAAAGGGGTGTTCACATGGCAAAATCCCTGTTCAAGTGCCCAAAGTTTTCCGCTCCAATCCGCCGGCAGAGGTTCACCGGATATAATCCGTAGATTCCGCATACCCGAGGTTTGTGCTATGCTGGCAGTTCCATCCGTGGACCGATCATTTACCACGACAATCGCAAGATCATGCCCTTGGCTCTTCAAACTCGAAAGGGTTGTTCCAATCATTTCGGCTTCATTTCGCGCCGGGATGAGCACGGTAATATCACTCAAATTAGCGTCAGGAGAAGCCGAGGTGGAATCCATAACCTCACGGGTATCCCACGGCCGCCAGGGAAGAAGCAGGATAGCTAACCAGATGAAAGCCCCTATCGCTGCAAGATAGTTCCAGTACATAGGTTACACTTGGCAAAAAAGAGGCCCCTTTCCTAGAAGGGGCCAGATTCAAAAATACTTTATCTTATGGTGCTTAGGGCCGGAGTTGAACCGACACGGCCGATTCGATCGGAGGGCTTTAAGACCTCAAAGTCTAAATCGTGCCCTTAGTGAAGCTCCCCGGCCATCCCGTCAAGACGGGACAGGCACGCCGGGTCCGTTCGATCCCGCGCTTCGCGGGACTCACGGCCCTGAGTATATCGAATGGGCTTCCAGGGAAGGAAACATCGTTTTAATCGTGCTCCTTAACCCCGCCTATCCAGCTTTGGCGGGAACGGGGCGCTTGCCTGACAAAACTGTAGTAGAGCTTACTCTTTACAAGCACCTATTGTCAAGTGTAAGATCCTTTTAGGTTGGAATTTGTTGGGTTATTTTAAGGTTGATTCGAAGGCCGCGGCCACAGTTACGGGCACATTGAAGAGCTGAGGTTGAGGGATAGGTTTTCGGGAGGAGCGTAGCGGCGAGGAGGAAAGCCAATGGAAATTAATAAGGTTGTCTGTGTTGGAGCAGGTCTCATAGGCCAAGGTTGGGCGACTCTATTTTCCTCAAAAGGTTTTGAAGTCATTCTTCAGGATGTCAATGAAACCATTCTGGAGAAGTCATTGAGCGTTGTCAGGTCGAACCTGATGTTTCTCGAGGCAAACAATTTCCTGAAGAAAAACGAGTCTGCCGCCGCCCTGAAGCGGATAAAAACGGGGACGTCCATTGGTGAAGCAGTAGCTCATGCGGATTACGTTCAAGAATCGGTTCTTGATAATTATGACCTGAAGCGAAAAGTCTTCAAAGAGATGGATAAAGCGGCCCCCGACCATGCCATATTGGCAAGTAGCTCTTCGGGATTGCTGATGACAGAAATCCAAAGGGTGACGGCGAGACCCCATCGCTGTGTGTTGGTCCACCCTGTTCTTCCACTTCACCTTCTCCCACTCGTTGAGATCGTTGGCGGCGAACAGACCTCTGCTGAAACGGTGATGGCAGCCTATGATTTCATGAAAAGGCTCGGCAAAAGCCCCGTTTTGCTTAAACGCGAGGTCCCCGGCTACATTGTAAACAGATTGCAGGCAGCTCTATTGCGCGAAGCCATTGATCTCGTTGACAAGGGTGTTGCCAGTCCGGAAGACGTGGATAAAGCCTTTTGTACGGGGATAGGCCTTCGCGACCCGATCATCGGTCCATTTTTGCGGATCCATCTGGCTGGAAATGGCGTTGAGCGTTTTATCAAGAATTATGCTCAATCCTACCGCAACCGATGGGAGACCATGGAAACCTGGACCTCCATTCCTCCCTCAGCAGCGAACAAAATCATAAGAGGTGTTGACGAGATGGAGGCTGTTCGCACGAAAACTTTGGATGAGATCAAGAACTGGAGAGACCAAATGTTGGTCAAACTTCTAAAGACCCTCGGTGTCACCCTCTAAAAATACATGTACAGGGGACATAGTTAAGCTTTGGTAACACTTTAGCGCTTTGTAAAAAGCGCCTGGAAGACTCCGGTCAGGGATGCTGGAAAAGTTTTAGAGCGGAAACCTTTTACTGGGTCATTCCGATGGTTCCAAGAATATTGCTGCGTGTCGTCCAATTTCATCGTTCCAATACCACAACATGAAAGACCGCATTCTAAAACTTTGGAAGCATCTCTGACCGGGGGCCAATCCAGTTCCATTTCAAAGCGCTAAACTGCTACAAGTTTTTGAATAATGACCCGGATCCTATTGCACTTAACTATGTCCCCTGATCCCTTGCCAAACGAAGGCACGTGGAGAGCGCCAAGGGAGATGAAAAGAACAGACCGTATTATTCTGTAGCCCCCACTTTCTTAATCAGGGTCAATTTACCCTTGACGACCTTGAAAATGACCATGGGCTTTTCCACGGACCCATCCCGCTTTAAGGTCATTTTGCCCCCGTAAACGCTATCAAAAGTCGGATCTTGCCAAATCGCCTCTTCCAGCTCGCCACCACTGAGCGGGTTGCCTCCCTTTTTAACAACCCTCCTGATCAGCTCAGCAAAAATGAACCTAACCGCATCGTAGTAATTGGCCGAGTAGAAGTCGGTCGGCTCTTTCCATTTTGTTTCAAAATCTTTGACAAAGGCCTGGGTCAAAGGATACGAACTCTTCTGATCGTAGAACTCTACACAGGAATAGACGTTTTCACTGGTGTCTCCGGCGATGGTTTGCAAATCGTTGGTCCACTCGGGAACAGCAATGGGACAGGTCAAACCGATCTCTCTTGCCCCCTTCACCGCATATCCAATATCCGCACCCGTAGAGAGGTTGACGATGGCATCCGGCTTTGCCGCCCGAATACGGGTGAGATAGGCACTGAAATCGGTCAATCCCGGCTGATGAGGCTCCTCGGCAACAATCGTCCCTCCCCACTTGGTCCACATCGGGATCACAGTATTCTTCATCGGAAGCTCCCCGGATGGATCCGAGAGGTACATCAATCCGAGTCGGCGTATCCCCATGTCCCAAAAATACTTGATCATTGCAGGAAGCAGCTGTTGCTGGGATAAACGGGTGGTGTGTAAAAAAGGCTTGTCCACCAGCTTGGGACTCCACGCCCCGCCGTTGATCATTAGGACCTTGGCTTTCTCGCAAATTGGCTGGGCCGCCAAAGAGGTCACGCTAAAAGAAGCCAATACCACCGGGATCTTGTCCATGCTGACCATCTTGCGCACGCCGGTGACGCACAAATTTACATCCACATTCTTGAAGTCCGTAATGATCAGATCCATCTTGTGCCCCGCCACACCCCCGGCCGCATTGATTTGATCGATTGCCGTCATAGCCCCGCGGCTCATGACTCTGCCGTAATAGGCCTGCGGACCGGTCATCGGCCAGAACGCTCCGATCGGAAAGGTCTTTGTGCCCTGCGCATAACTTGGCAGACACCAGGCCAACACGGCCACACACACCAACAAAATTCTTGCATGCTTCATAACCATCCTCCTTTCTCCTCTCTTAGACGATTGATTTAATATTGACAACGGCGCCTCAACCTTCACAAGTGACGGCTCTGGAATTCTTCCAATCCTTCGTTCACTCAGAATTACAACCCTAAGTTTCTTTACCATTATGACACAGTCTTGTAAACGGGAGGAATATGATAGCCGGAATAGGCGGGCATAGACTCTCCTCTCTTGAAAACCATCCTTGGCTCCAACAGCCTGTCACCCTGCATCCTCTCGCCGCCTGTCCCGTCCACGAAACAATAATCTCCTTTCGTCAGCTCGAGGACCGTGATATCGGCGGCCATACCCGGCTTCAGACTACCGCGCCTGCCTTCTTCCCCCAGTGCCCTTGCCGGGTTGATCGTCGTCATTTCGATCACTTGCTCCACTGTGAGTCCCAGGTTGACGAACTTGGACATCACCACGGTCAGTGATTGCGCCGCCGATCGGACGATGGATACCATGTCGGTGCTGATGATCGAAGGGATCAGCCCTACCGAGACGGCGTGGCGAGCAATCGTGAAACTGAAGTGATTCAGCCCGTGGCAGCAATCAAGAAAGACCCCCCGTTTGTGTGCGGCATTGAGTTCAGGATAGACCGTCCCATCCTTTAAGATCATGCCACCCGGCTCCCAAGTAAGATAGTGGCTAAGAATATCGCCTTTCTCCAGGAGGGCAACGGCGGCCCGAGAAAAATCATCCATCTTGTCCGCGGGAACACGCCTTCTCGTTTCGCCAATATGGAGCATTAAGGGCAAGTGGCAATCGTTCGCCAGTTTCTTCGCCCCTTCTATCGCCTTAATACCCGGCCCCTCGGCCAATGCCTGAACGCACCGAACCTTGATGCCCTTGATGATGTCGGCGTGAATCTCGACGGTCCGCTTGCACCGATCGATATCGAAATCATGCTCCGAGCAGAGCTCGGGGATCTTGATCAGGCCCGTATTGGATAGATTGAGAAAACAGAGGATATCGGTCTTGGCACGTTTGACGATGAATAATCGCAACGCCTCGAAGTTCGCCGGACCCGCGGATCCGGCGTCACCTAAAAGCGTGACACCGGAATTCAGACCGAATTCGTCGGCCGGAACTCCCAACTCCCAAAATCCTTCCACAGGATGGCAGTGAATGTCGATCAAGCCGGGGGCAATGATTTTCCCCCTCATGTCAAATATTTTCTTCGCCTCACCGTCCGGGAGAGTCTTCCCGACTGCCCGGATCTTGCCTTCCTGGATCGCCACAGATCCCTCGCCATGGATCGCCTGCGACGGATCGATGATCAACCCGTCTTTCAATACTATGTCGAACATCATTCTCTCGTCCTCCTATCTATTGTTCCCGTTCAAAGCCGCCGCCCCACCGCCCGCCGGCATCCAGTAGGGTCGTCATTCCGGGCAAACCCGGCCTTGAGCCGGGGGCGACCCGGAATCCAGAAGAAACACTGGATTCCTGCTTTCGCAGGAATGACGGCAACAGCAACAAAACCGTAGAATGAATGCTTCTTGCTTTTGATCTTGACCGATTACCGGCGTCATTCCCAATTCCATCAAAAAAGATCCCACCATTCGTTCCGCTTTAGAAGCTCCGCTCCCGTCTCTTCCATAATAATATGTCCTGCTTTCATCACATAGACTCGTTTGCTCAGCTTGAAGGCAACCTTTACGTTCTGCTCCACAAGGAGAACGGCTGTTCGGAGGTTGCTGTTAATCTGCTCAATAATCTTTGCCACATTCTGGAAGGCGACAGGAGATAATCCACTGGACGGTTCGTCCAGCATCAGCAGCTTCGGCTTTCTAAGCAACCCCATCCCGATCCCCAGCATCCGCCTCTCCCCGCCGCTGAGGGTGCCCGCCAGTTGATTCTCACGATCCTTCAATACGGGAAAAAACTGATAGACCTCGTCCAGTCTCGATTGAAACGCCGTTTGATCTTTCATGGTAAAAAAGCTCATCTCCAGATTATCGGTGACCGTGAGGTCGCTGAACATAAAATTCTCCTGCGGGAGGTGGTAGATCCCTGCGTCCAATTTGGAAGCTGGGGATGCAAACGTGAGATCCCGGTTCAAGTAAAGTACCTGGCCACCGTAAGGGGTTAATAACCCGAAAATAGACTGGAGCGCGGTGCTCTTACCAGCCCCATTGTGGCCGATCAGCCCCACAATCTCGCCGGGGAGGATTGACAGAGAGAGATCATACAGAATTTGTTTCTTCCCATATCCCGCCTCAAGGTTTCTTACGGTAAGCAGCATACGTGGACCTCTCTCCTCCGCCTTGACCTAATCCATTCCAAAGTACACCTCCGCGAGCTTGGGATCGGCCATCAGGCTTGCCGGGTTGCCGTAAGCCAAGACCCTGCCTTCGCCCATGAAGTAAGCTTCCTCCACCAAACCTCTGACCACGTCCAAATTATGCTCAATAAGAAGAATCGTCTTCCTTCCCCGTTTCGCTATGTTTCTTATCAGTTTTATTATCCTCTCCACGGACTCCGGATCAAGGGCCGCTGTCGGCTCATCCAGAAGCAAGACAGGACATTCAGTGGCCATCAACCGCGCCAGGACCACCAGTTTTTGTTCTGCTGTAGAAAGAGTCCCAGCCAAGTGCCCTGCTTTATCGAGCAACCCTACCATTTTCAGGTATCCTAACGCTTTTCCGTAATTTTTCTGCTCCTCCCGAGCCACCTGCCAAGGCCAGAAAAACAGGGATAGGATTTTTTCCCCGCTCTGCTTCGGACGGGCAACCAGTACGTTGTCCAGTACGGTCATGTCCTTAAAGGCGCGGATATCTTGCCATGAACGCACGAGTCCATCGTTCATCAGTTTGTACGGGGCCCGGCCGGTGATCTCCTTGCCGTGAATGTAGACCTTTCCGCTGTCAGCGGACAAAAAGCCGGTGATCAGGTTAAATATGGTTGTCTTGCCGCACCCATTAGGACCAATCAAACCGGTAATCTTCCCCGGTGACAGCGTGAGTGAAGCATCCTTCACGGCCTGTAGACCACCAAAAGATTTTGAGAGCCCCTTAATTTCGAGAACTTGAGTTGTAACTGTTTTTCTCTCGGGCAAAGACACATTCCATTCATCAATGATATTGTTTTTATTCCCTTCATCCGGTGCATCGGCCGGTATTCGATACTTTTTCGCCTGGCCTGCATACTCTGGCAAGATTCCCTGTGGACGGAAGATCATCATAAACATTAAGATGAGGCCGTAAAAGATTTCGCGGAGCACATCGACCATGCCTGCAGCGCCCGGCACAAACCGCAGAACTTCGGGCAAGCCCACAAGAATGGCAGCCCCCGCCAGAGGCCCCCAAAAATTCGCCTCTCCCCCGAGAATCACCATGACAATGATAAATATGGAAATTTCAATACTGAACGAAACCGGACTGATGAAGGTAATGAAATACGCCAAGCTACTTCCGGCGATGGCGGCAATTCCCCCGCCCACGGCGAATACCAGGACCTTGAACTTAAGCGTATTTTTCCCCAGGGCCCGACAGGCGCTCTCATCCTCACGGATTGCTTTAAGTACTCGGCCAAAGGGCGAGCGGACCAACCGCCAGACAATGGAAAAACATATGACAGCTGTAATAAAAGCGAGGGGGAGAAACCGGAGGGGAGTATTAAACTCAAATCCAAACAACTGCGGAACGGGGATATTAGGAATTCCTCCCTGCCCCTCCGTAATCCCTCGGGCCGTCAGCATGAATTCATAGGCCACCATCTGGAAGCCGACGGTAAAGACAATGAGATACTCATCTCGTACCCTTAGGGACGGAATCGCCAGCAGGGCGCCGACGATGGCGGCCAGCAGGAATCCGGCAGCCGTTCCGATAAGAAAATGATACCCTAGATGTACACTGATCAGAGCCGCGGTATAAGCGCCAATCGCGCTGAAAACCGCATGGCCCATCGATATGGCACCCACATAGCCCATGATGAGGTTCAGGGATTGGACTAAGACCGCGTAAATAAGAATAAATACCAAAATGTTGACGATATAATCCATGGATCGGTTACCCTCGCTCGAATCCCATGAGCCCCTCGGGCCGAATGACAATCACCACAAATAGGATGGCAAAAGCGATCATCGTCTTATATTCTCCGGGCAGGACGAGCATGCCGAGGCTTTCCGCAAACCCAAGAATGAAGCCTGCGAGTGCATGCCCCGGTATACTGGCCACACCTCCCAGGAATACAGCCGTAAAGGACATAAAAAAAGGATGGATCCCCATGGTAGGATAGGCTACGTTCTTGGCTGTAAATAGAAACGACGCCGCCCCAAACAGACCGGATCCAATCGCAAAAACAAGCAAATAGAGTCGATCGATATTTAAACCTACATTCCTGGCCATTCCTGCGTTGCTGCCCACTGCGCGGATGGCCTTTCCATATCTTGATCTGGCCAGGAACAAGAGCAAAAATCCAATCATCGTCCAACTCACAATGACCATGGTTAAATCAGCCACACTAAAAAATGCCTCGCCAATGGACAGCACCTTCGAGGGAAATCCCTCAAGCCGCCGGGGACTGGAAGTAAAAGCTAAGAGAAGGATGGCCACTCCTGCTGTTCCAAGCCCAAGGGAGGCAAGAAACGTAGTGGCCTGGGTGGCTCCCGCCCTCCTCAGACGCCGGTAAAGAAAGGCATCCATGCCACAGCCCAGGAGCACCGCGACCCCCACTGCTGCAAAAAATCCGAAGAAATAGTTTGCATGGGTCCGGGCCGTGAGCAGAACGGCAGCATAACCGGCAACCGCAAAAACCAAATGATGAGCAAAATGAAAGATATGGGTTGTTCTGTAGATGACTCCCCAGGTCACACCCGCGAGGGCATAGAAGCTCGCGGTGATGAGGCCGTTAACCAATAACTGAATGATCAAAACACGCATCAGCTCTCCCTCAGCAATTATTCTGTAAACTAATCGAACATCGATGGCATGTCAACAGAAAAGTAAAAGTTGCCTTTTCACCCAATCTTTTCCCGATAAATATTTTTCTATCCGATACAACGCCATTTTTTCGATATCACCTTCCAATCAGCCAAATGCTTTACCCCATGAAAGCTCTGTTGACATCACGGAATGTTCAAGTTAAGCAGAATCAGGGAGGAAAGCATAACATACCCCTATGAACATGGGTCTGAAACAAATTTCCGTTTAACAGAGTGAGGTGCTTTATGTTCAAAAATCTATTTTCTCCCGTCGAAATTGGCAAGGTAAGAATTCCAAATAGGCTTGTGGTGCCGGCAATGGTGATGAACTATTGCAATGGAGATGGAACAGCTACTGAAAAGTATGTGGCCTACCATGAGGCGAAAGCAAGAGGTGGCTGGGGGCTTATTATTACTGAAGATTATGCAGTGGATCCCAGAGGCAAGGGCTTCTCAAACGTGCCGGGGTTATGGAATGATGGCCAGATAGAAAGCCACTCGACACTGACAAGAAGAATTCATGATATTGGAGGCAAGATATTTGCCCAGATCTATCACGCCGGGAGACAAACAGGCAGGGTTCTCATAGGATGCCAGCCAGTGGCTCCTTCACCCATTCCCTGCCCGCGCCTTCAGGAAATCCCCCACGAACTTAGGGTGAATGAGATTCGTGAGATCGTGGAAGAGTTCGGTGACTGTGCCCTACGGGTGAGGAAAGCGGGTTTTGATGGAATCGAAGTTCATGGAGCCCATGGATATCTGATTGCCCAATTTATGTCTCCCTATTCCAACAAAAGAATCGATGAATATGGCGGAAACTTATTGAATCGGATGCGTTTCCCTTTAGAAATCGTATCGAATATCAGATTGAAAGCAGGAAGTGATTTCCCGACCATTTTCAGGATCTCAGGAGATGAAATGGTGCCGGGTGGAAGAACTATAGAAGATACCAAAGCGATAGCGGCTATGCTGGAAAAAGCTGGAGTGAACGCCCTCCATATTTCAGCCGGGGTCTATGGAAGTGCCTATGCCATCACGCCTCCAGCTGCCATCCCTCACGGATGGATTGTACACTTTGCAGAAGAGGTCAAGAAAGTCGTGGGTATTCCGGTGATCACCGTAGGGAGAATCAACGACCCTTTCCTTGCAGAAACGATCATCGCCGGCAAGAAAGCGGATTTAGTGGCCATGGGCAGGGCCTCCCTGGCAGATCCTGAACTACCCAAAAAGACCGCCGCCGGAAGATTTTCAGATATCAATCGCTGCATCGCCTGCCTGCAGGGCTGTATCGGAATGATAAGCCGAGGTCAACCCGCCACCTGTCTTGTCAATCCAGCTCTGGGCAAGGAGGAGGAGCTTAGGATAAAACCGGCAGACCACAAAAAGAGAGTATTCATTGCCGGAGCCGGGCCCGCAGGCATGGAAGCCGCAATGGTAGCGGCGAAGAGAGGGCATGAGGTTCATCTTTTTGAAAAAGCTGACAGGCTGGGCGGGCAACTTTACACAGCTTCCATTCCACCTTCTAAGGGTGAAATTGCCGGATTTATCGCATGGCAGAAAAAACAGCTTGAAGACAACCATGTCTCCATCCGTTTAAATACTGAGCTTACTGAAGGAATCGTCACTGCACAGAACCCGGACGTTGTAGTGGTTGCCACCGGAAGTACCCCTGCATCTCCTCATTTGCCAGGGGTGGAAAGAGAAAACGTAGTCACGGCCCATGATGTGCTTGAGGGGAAAAAAGATGTTGGACTAAGAGTGGCGGTCATCGGCGGGGGAATGATAGGATCCGAAACCTCAAGCCATCTCGCAAACCATGGAAGGGAAGTAACAATTGTAGAGATGCTTCCTGAAATTGCAGCAGATGTGAATGCTCGTTCTAGACCCTTCTTGTTAAAGGATTTGGCGGAACATAACGTTAAAATGTATTTGAACTCCACAGTCAAAGAGGTATTCGCTGATGCGTTGACCATAGAGAGGGATGGCCGGGAAGAAAAGATCGGACCCTTTGATACTGTTATCCTCGCAGTGGGGGTTGAACCCTGTAACGATTTAACATCGAAGCTCGAAGGGAAAGCTGTTCAATTAATCACCATAGGCGATGCATTGAGCCCCAGAAAAGCCCTGGAGGCCATCAGAGAAGGATATCTGGCGGGTTTCGAAGTATAACTATCAGCGGAATGCTTCGCAACCAAGGTCCATAAGAACCTCTACTTATTCCCAAGTCTCAAAATTTTTTTGGCATCGGATGGCGTTGCGATTTCCCGCCCGAACTCCTTAGCCATCCTAACCACCCTCTCGACGAGTTGGGCGTTGCTTTTGGCCAGCACGCCTTTCGAATAGTAGATGCTGTCTTCCAATCCGACCCGTGCATGTCCTCCCATGATCATTGCCACCATGGCCATTGGAAGCTGGCCCGGACCAATCCCAATCACAGACCAAGTCGAATCTTTAGGAATAATCTCACAGAGGTGAAGGAGTGACTTTACCGTCGTCGGCATTCCATTCGGCGTACCTAAGACAAATTGAAAGTGAAGGGGAGGCTTCAAGAGACCTTTTTCCAAATATCGTAGACATGTATAAACCATTCCAACCTCAAAAACTTCCAGCTCAGGTTTAATCCCTCTTGAGAGTGTCTCTTTGGCAAGGACGTCCAAAAATTCCTGAGGATTAAGAAAAACATTTTCTCCCATATTAATAGATCCTGCATCAAAGGAAACCAATTCCGGAGAAAGGGTTAAGGGTTGGAGTCGATCTGTGATGGGAAGGTTTCGTCCCGGAATACCGCTCGTCGTCAAACAGAGAACCACATCGGTCTCACTCCGGATGCGATCCACAACCTCTTTAAAAATCAAAACGTCCTGTGTCCCAAGACCTGTCTTTGGATCTCTAACATGAATATGAAGAATAGAGGCACCAGCCCTCCAGGCTTCGATCCCTGCTTGAGCAATCTCTTCTGGAGTAATTGGAATATAGGGTGTTTGCTGTCGGCTGATTCGAGAGCCGGTGACACCGACTGAGATCATTATTTTTTCCATCTCCACCTCGATGAAAGCTCCCCCATAGAACCTTCAAACTATTCTGCTAACCCTGAAAATCCGAGATGTCGATTAAGATGATGGCTAATATTACCCCTCCGGCAAGCCTTCTATACTGCCTCCAGACTTCCTTAATCCCTCACTCTTTTAGAAAGCTATTGGCGATGATTAGCTTTTGAATTTCGGATGTCCCTTCATAAATCCTGAGTGCCCTGATTTCACGATAAAGGCGCTCAACCAGCGATCCTTGTATCACCCCGATACCGCCATGGATTTGAAGCCCCTGGTCCACAGCACGAAATCCGATTTCCGTGGCGTAAAATTTTGCCATGGAGGCGAATCTGGAGACATTCGAATCCCCTCTATCTTTCAGGATAGCCGCGCGGTAGACGAGTGCCCTGGCCGCATCCAATTCCGTCGCGATTTCGGCCAACTTGAGTTGTATTGCCTGAAACTTGGCGATGGAACTTCCAAATTGCACCCTCTTTTTGGAATAGTCCAGGGCTGCGTCAAACGCGGTCTGGCCAATACCCACCGCCGCTGCGCCCACGGACATGCGAAATACGTCCAGGGTTTTCATCGCAATCTTAAACCCTTCACCCACTTTGCCCAAAAGGTTCTCTCTCGGTACGAAGCAATTGTTGAACTCCAGTTCCACAAGATCGTGGGGAGCCATCGCCTTCAGTCTCTTCGCGACGGCAAAACCCGGTATCCCTTTTTCCAAAATGAAGGCGGACATTGCCCTCGGATTTCCATCAAGAGGCGTCTTTGCAAAGGCAACCACGATATCTGCCGCATACCCATTGGAAATGAATCTCTTCGAGCCATTAAGGACAAATCCCTCTGACTGCTCTTTTGCTTGACTCCTCATTCCGTTCACATCACTTCCCGCCTCCGGCTCGGTGAGGGCGTAGGTGGTGAGCCATTCCCCGGATCCGATCTTGGCTAAAACCTTCTCTTTTTGATCTCTGTTACCGGCCAGGAATATTGGATAACTACCCAATCCCTGCATCGCCAGTGTTACATCGGCGGGACAGTATACACCGGCCAACTCCTCCCTGGCCAAGCATATGGGTAAAGCCTTGACACCCCTTCCCCCCAGATCTTCAGGAAGAAAGAGCCGGAATAATCCGGCCTTGGCCATGGCCGTCACCAACTCTTTCGGAATTTCATCCGTTTCTCCATATTTTTCAGCGATCGGGATCACTTTCTCTCTGGCGAACTTTCGGCAATATTCCTTAAAATCTTTCTCTTCAACGGATAACATTAGATCCATCATTTACTCTCCAATCGGTTCGTTCATTCTCTTGGAAGTTCTTTTTTCATAATTTTGCCCGTCGTGTTTTTAGGAAGCTCATCCATGAACCTAATTTTTGGAATCTTATAAGGGGCCAGGTTTTTCCTGCAATAGTCAAATAGTTTCTCTTCTGTAACTTGAAAGCCTGATTTCAAGGTCACAAACGCCTTCGGGACTTCCCCTTTTATCGGGTGCGGGACGCCGATCACAGCCACTTCGGTTACCCCCGGAAAGCCATGGAGAACTTCCTCTATTTCCCGTGGATAGATATTATAGCCTCCGGAAATGATGAGTTCTTTCTCTCTGCCTACGATGTAGAAATACCCGTCTTCGTCCTTCCATGCGTGATCACCCGTATATACCCAGCCATCCCTAATCTTCTCGATGGTCTCCTCGGGAAGTTTAAAATATCCCTTGGTGGCATTAGGCCCCTTAAAAATCAATTCCCCAACCCCTCCCGGAGGTAGCTCATTCCCTCCTTTGTCCACCACTTTTGCGGCAACTCCGGAAACCGTGATCCCGATGGATCCAGCCTTTCGGACCCCGTAAACCGGATTGGCTGTCACAAGACCGGTCGATTCTGTCAGTCCGTAAACCTCGATCACCACCGCCTTGAACTTGTCCTCCCATTCTTTCAAAACCTCCACAGGAAGGGAGGCTCCCCCTGACAGCCCCATTCTTAAGGAGGACAAATCGTGCCTATTTTCTGACAGGCCGTTTAACAGGTAAATGAACATGGTTGGAACGCCGGGAAACCAGGTCACCTTATACTTGGCGATTGCCTCAAAGACCAGTTCTGTCTTGAACTTTTCGAGAACCACCACACTCCCCCCGGAGCTGAGACTCCCGAAAAAAGGACTGGCAACACAGAAAACATGCACGAGAGGTAGAACGGCGATAGTAACATCTTCTTCTCTGAGTCCATAATTCTGAGCAACGTTGGGTCCGCCAAAACAGAAATTACGGTGTGTTAAAATGACTCCTTTGGGGGAACCCGTAGTGCCAGAGGTGTAAAACATGATGGCGGCGTCATCCGGATGAAGATCTGCCTCTTTAATCGTTGAAAGCGGACTCCCGGCCGCATTTTCGACGGCAGTCTCCATCGTTTCGTGGCCCTTTCTCACGATGATATTTTTTACCAAAGGGATCTCATCTCTTATTTCTTCAACCACGGGCGAAAAATCCTCATGGAGGATCAACGCCTTCGCCTCGGAGTTATTCAGGATGAACCTCACTTCCCTTGATGTGTAAATGGTGTTGATCGGGATAACCACGCCCCCTGCCTTAATAATTGAAAAATAGCTAAGAAGTGTTTGAACGCTATTCGGGTGAAGAACAGCTACGTGGTCACCCCGTCTAATTCCTAATTTGTCCAGACCAGAGGCGATGTGGTCTGTTAATCGATCAAAGCCCCGATAGCTTATAGACGTATCTTCGCCGAATAGGAATGGCTTTTCGCCGTATCTCTCGGCTCGGATTTTAAGAAATCTTACCAAGTCCATTCAGGACTCCACACTCCGTCAGAGGATAGTTCTTCCCCCACTAAGACAAATGGTCTGCCCGGTGATAAAATTTAGGGGCTTCGGGGGGTAGGAAAGCGACAACACCCGCGAAATCTTCTGGCCCGCCTAGAATTTACTCTTACGAAGCTCAAGCCTTCACCGGCAATGTCCAAAGCCTTTTTATGGGCAATGACATTGAATAAAAATGGGGTTAGCTTAATCTTCTCTAACCCCGTAAAATTCTTGGTGCCTAGGGCCGGAGTTGAACCGGCACGGTGGGGGACCACCGAGGGATTTTAAGTCGTAACCCGACCACCAGGCGATTTCCCATCATTTTTGAATACTTATAAATCAAGCACTTAGAGAAGTCAAGTTGGAATAGCTTGGGTTAATTTGGATTATTTTCGGTTAGCACGGTTACACTTTGGTTACACCTATATCACGCGAAAGCTCGAAAACTCAACACGCTGTCTTCTCCCCCGCCGTAATCAAGCCACTCAAAATAGTAACGAGTAACGGACACACTGTCCGATAGGTCCACCGGGCCTGTTCTGAAAAAACTCCCGTCAGACCAGTTCTCACTCCCCAGGAGGTATCCTTGAAGTAAATTGCCCTTTTGCCCAGATTGTGGAACCATCCTTAAAGGTGTATTGATAGTGATTCACACCCCAAAGACTTCCCTTCCAAGACAAAAGGTTTTAATTTGGGGGTTAGAAGTTTCCCGTCCTTTCCAGATAAAATGATCTTTTTAATCCTGGAATTATAAGGAAAAGCTAAGAGTTCTAAATTTTAAAAGAGGGATACTCTTCATGTTTTTATCCAAAAGAGGGGTGGCAAATAGTAGAAATGTCTTGAATTTACGAGTAAATAGTTTTAGCAGACCATCTATTTTGTAAGGGTTATTTTCTCTTTTGCCGTCGCCTTCGCTCCTCTTCCCTTATTTCCTGCCTTAGCAGCTTGCCAACTTTAGATTTAGGCAACATATCTCTGAATTCTATGAAGTCAGGAATCTTGTACGGGGCAAGCTTTTCACGGCACCACTTAATCAGTTCGGAGGCGTCGACACCTCGCGTGTTTTCCTTGAGTACCACGATCGCTTTAATGAGCTCTCCTACTGCTGGATCTGGAACGCCGATAACACAAGCCTCTTTTACCACTTTAAAGCTTTGCAGAATTGCTTCAATCTCTGAGCATGAAACTCTGTACCCTTTATATTTTATAATGTCCGCACTTCTATCGACATAAAACAAGTATCCGTTCTCATCAATTTGAACATAATCATTAGTTAAGTTCCATGTTCTCCCACCTATTTCCACAAAACACTCTGAGGTTTCTTCAGGTTTGTTCCAATAACACCTTTGGGTTCCATATTCAGAAGTGACCAATAGCTCACCCACTTCATTTGTTGGTTTTTCTTCCAAGGTTTCCCGGTTAACCACCTTAATTTCCTTAGATGGTATAGGAAGCCCAATACTCCCTATCACAGGAAATCTGTCTAAAGGACTAAGACTGATACAGCCCATTTCTGTGGTACCATAATTCTGATATAATGGGATTTGAAATGTTTCGTACCATCGTTTAAACAGATCGGGAGGAAGGACATCACCCCCACACCAGCAATATTTCAGTGAACTTAGGTCATACGATTTTACCCTATCATTTCCCAGGATCATACGGTATATGGCAGGCACACCCGTAAATATCGTTACCTTGTACATTTTTATAGCTTCTAAAATAGCATCAACTTGAGGGACAGGCATCAACACAACGCTAATACCTTTCCCTAATCCCCAACCGAGAATTGCTTCTTGTCCCATCATGTGAAAAAGAGAAATGGCAATGAGGAGGACATCATCCCCTCCTTCTGGAATATGGTCCTTTGTCAGATCTCCATAGTCCTTTAGGGAGCATAACATTTTAGCGTGAGAACTTGGTACCCCTCTTGGAGATCCTGTTGTCCCACCAGTATAAAGAATTGAGGCAAGGTGATCCTCGGGTTTTATGGTCACTTTTGGTGGTTGGTTTGGATATCTTCTTATTAAATCGCTAAAAAAATATACCTGGCTGGTCTTTTTGACTACACCTTTTGGTACCTTATCGAGTGCTCTACCTATCGTTCGTTTCCACCATGGAAGTAAATCTGTAAGGTTAGTAACAATTATCCTTTTTAAATTCTTTTTCTCGAATACTTCCGTTACGTAGCGGAAATTTGTATCTTGGCAAATGATCGTCTCCCCCCCAGAATCATTAACCATGTATTCAAGCTCAAAAGGGGTGTAAATGGGGGAAACAGGCACTGGGATTGCACCGATCTCCTGAATTCCGAAATAAACAACAAGGAACTGAGGACAATTGGCAATATAAATCATAACCTTATCATTAACCCCCACACCCAAATCGGATAAAGCACCGGCAAATCTCCGGACCAAATCTCTCAGTTTAGAATAAGAGAATTTTTCACCCAAATAAATGATCGCCGGTTTGTGAGGATATTTCTCACAAATATCTTCAATAACGCCAAATATGCTTTTATCGTCTCTCGAGGTGACTGTCATAAAACACCCAATGATTACCCACCCAATTTCTTTAAAATTTTAGAAATCGACCGTCTAAAATCAAGCGCCGAGGTAAGCTGCCTTTACGTGTGGATTATCCGTGAGTTCTTTCGCTGTTCCAGCCAAAACAATTGTCCCCTTTTCCATCACGTAGCCGTGATCCACTATCGGGAAGATAGGTTGAGCATACTGCTCAGTTATCAATATCGTAATTCCAGTTTTCTCGTTGATCTCTTTGACGGCTTGAACAAGTCTTGATTGCATAACTGGGCTAAGTCCCATTAAGGGTTCATCAAGTAACAATAGCTTCGGTTGAGCCATTAATGCTCTGCCAATGGCAAGCATTTGCTGTTCACCACCACTCAGGAAACCGCCCTCCTTATTTTTTAGATCTTTCAAAGCTGGGAAAAGGCTAAATACATATTCAAGAGTTCTTTTTGCCTCTTGGCGTGTTGCCAAATAACCACCTATTTTCAGATTTTCAAGAGTACTACTTTCAGGAAAAATTCGGCGTCTTTCCGGACAAAGTACAATTCCCTTCCTCGTTCTTTCGTTCGGCTTAACGTTTATGATGTCCTCGCCCCTGAGCTGAATCTCACCGAGTACTGTTATTCTTTCCCCTCCTTTCATGATCTCTGTTTTCTTCATATCTAAGATTATTCCTGAAATAGTATACATCAATGTTGACTTGCCTGCACCGTTCGGTCCAAAAACCCCAGTTATTTCGCCTTCTCGGCATGTGAAGGTCACATTATTAAGGGCTAAAGCGTTCTCATAAAAGACCATGAGATTTTTGATTTCCAGCATGGTTCTACGTTACCCCCAGGTAGGCTTGCTTGACGATTTCGCTTTCAATAATCTTTTTAGGGATATCCTCCGCAATCTTTTCTCCAAAATTCATCACCATCACCCTATGCGCTATTTGGAAAAGCTCTCTTACCCTATGTTCCACCATTATTATGGTGATCCCATTCATCTGGAGTCTTTCTACCATAGGAATTATTGCTGCAATCTCGCTCACACTCAAACCCGAGAAAAGCTCATCCATGATAATGATATAAGGTCTCAGAGCGAGGCATCTCGCTAACTCGAGGCGTTTTAGATAGCCTTCAGAAAAGGCAGAGGCGAGTTTATACGGAACATGGGCGTCCCGCTCAAAACCAATTTCCTCTAAAATGTCCAAGGCTACGGTATCTCTATCTCCCAGCTTGCCTCCAATCGTGTGCATAATCCTCGAAGAATACAACGGGACCACTAAGTTTTTAACAACCGATAAGGAGTGATACGGTCTCGGTATCTGAAAGGTGCGGACAATCCCGAGACCCGCAATTTTATCAGGTCCCAATCCTGTAAGTTTCTTTCCTTCCGCAAAAACCATACCCGAGTCTGCCTTAACAAAACCAGTAATGAGGTTTACTAATGTGGTTTTCCCTGAGCCATTGGGACCAATAATGCCGAGAATTTCGCCTTTGAATGCGTCAAAGCTTACATTATCTACCGCTTTCACCCCACCAAATGATTTGTTAACCCTTTTAACCTGGAGAACAACGTCTTCACTCATATTTCTGTCCAACGTTCAAACTGATGATATTTTCTCTGCAAAAAAGGCACCAAACCTTCGGTCTTAAATACCACAAGGCCTGCTAAAATAAGGCTGTAGAAAACCACCCGGAGTGGTCCAAAAGCTCGAAGCATTTCTGATAACGGAGCCAAGATGAAAGCTCCTATGATAGGGCCCACCAAAGTGCCCACCCCTCCCACCACGGTAGCAGCAATGGGGAATATGGAAAAGTCTAATGCAAATAAAGATAAACCTACCCAACCGTAAAGGTGAGCAAGACAAGCACCGGCAAAGCAACCTATCGCTGAGGCTATAAATACTGCTTTCGTTTTATACCAGGCGATATTTATATTAGAAGCCCTGACTGCTTGGTCATTATCTTTTATTGCGCGCAGCACAATCCCAAAGTCTTCGTTAACTAATCTTCTCAGACCGAAGGTTAGGATAAGAGTCATGGGTATGATAAAGTAGAGCTCAACCCATATATTGGGGAAAGTAGCAAGCCCAGGCAAACCATCCGTACCTCCGAAGAGTTCCAGAGCTTGAATCACTCTGGCAAATAGGAGTGGGTACATCAGGCTCACTATGGCAAAGTAAATGCCTCGTATTGGCAAGCAGGGAAGTAAAAAGAGAGTGCAAATAGCTCCCCCAGCGATTGTGGCGATAGGAATTGTGATTACCATTGGTAACCCAAATGCTGAATTCAGAACCCCAGATATATATCCACCCACTCCTGTAAAGAATGCTCCGCCTAAACAGACGATCCCGACGAAATGAGCGAGGAAATCAAAGCTTAAAGCCAACAAGGCAAAAATACAGGCAATGGTCATAATCCTTTGCCATGTCATCGATGGCACGACCAAGGGGATGATCAGCATTCCCAAGACAAAAGAAAACGTGGGGAACAATGAATAGGCTATTCCACGCCACGAAGAAATAGCATAGATGCCTTCCGTTCGTACTTTGATACCCCGGTCTAATCGTTCCCGGCGCCCAATTTTTTCATCCAATCTTTAAACCCTCTCCTCAAGCTCCTTTTGCTTTCCAAGAAGTCCTGATGGCTTGAGTATCAATGTAAGAATAATGAATAACAAAACCACCACCATTTGCCACTGGGGTCCGATAAAAGCTGCAGTCAGTATTTCAGCAAAACCTAACAGAAAAGCACCAGCAAAGACACCTGCCCAACTCCCGAGTCCTCCGATGATACACACGGCTATTGCATTGGTCAGAACCATGTATCCTGTTTCTACGGTTATATTACCCAGAGGAAGGATCACGACCGCGGCGACTCCGGCTAAGGCTGAACCCATGGCTAAAGAAATCACCGCGGTTCGATCCGGTTCTATCCCCGACATCATACTGGCATGCTTATCTTGAGCGATAGCCCTAAAAGATAGGCCGACTTTAGTATGGTGAGTAAACAGCCACAGGAATAACATCATTGCCAAGCCCACGCCGATAATGATGAGGCGCTGCCAATCGATCATTACTCCAGCTATACTTACCGAACCATTAATAAAAGGAGGGAGCATATAAGCCTCGCTTATAAACCCCCTCCACCGAAACAGCTCCATGATCGCTATGCCCAAGGCCAAAGAGGCAATAATCTCAGATACGGGCATACCTTTTACCCGGATAAGGAACAAACGGTAGATTCCACCACCAATAATTGACACAATGATGATAGAAAGGAGTATTGATCCTATATAGTTTATCCCCAGCCGGTTTAGAAAGAGCCAAGTGGCAAATCCTACCAAGATATACAGGGCTCCATGAGCGAAATTAGCTAATCGGCTGACACCATACGCCAAGGCAAAACCACTGGCTGTCAAGGCTAAAATGACACTGTTAACGAGCCCAAAAATAAAGATATTCATCTCTTGTGATATTCCCTATAAATTCTTGATAAGCCTCACTTCATCCAAGGTGGCAGCTCTAAACCTTTAGTCGCTATTTTATCTGGAAAGACAGTCACTCTCTTGCCATCCATCCACTGTGCCCACATGTCTACGGCAGTCTCCTTTGGGTCACCGTTCTCGATAATCTGGTGATTCTTGGGGTCAAACTTTATCCTGCCGTAAGTCCCCATTAAATCGGTTTTTTCCAAAGCCGGGATGATGAGGTCAGGCTCGAGGCTCTTCGCCCGCTCAATGGCGTCCTTTAGGATGTAAGCCACCATATAGCTGGTAGACGCCCATTCTGACCTGGGCTCCACTCCATACTTTTTCTTATGGGCGGGAACAAACTTGTCGGTCAGGGGAATTGCCCTTGTGGCTACGGAACCTGCCTTTGCGTAGAGAACCACTGAGTAAGCAATTTTACCATCAGTGGCTTTCCAGGTGGGTTCGTCCTTAAGAGCATGGATGTAACCAATGGGTAGCGCCGGCACCTTCATGTCATACCACTGTTTCATCAAAATCGAGACTTCAGGCATATCGAACCACGGTATTAAATACTGTGCCTTTCCATCCTTAGCTTTGGATAGTCCAACAGAGAAGTCGGTAGTTCCTGTTGGATATACCTCATGCCCAACGATTTTCCACCCTTTCTTTTCAAGTCCGTCTTTCAAAGCGGAACCAGCTGCCCGAGCATGGGCGACATCCTGCACCATGATAAAAGCTTTATCAAATCCTTTTTTGGCTTTAATCGACTCAAAAGTGCGGATTGCCCCCTCTATCATAGGGACTACGTTCCCCGTTGTTCTAAAGCAATATTTGTACTTATCGTAGTTATCAGCTATGCGCTTCTGATAGGCAGGGCTTAAAACTCCTGCGGAGAGTATGGACACTGTCTTATGCTTAGACAGTACGTCCATGGCTGCCAAAGCTCCCTCCGACCGGATAGGACCACCTATAATATAATTTGCCTTTTTCTCGATAATTAATCTCTCCACTGCCAGAAGTGCCTCGGCCACGGGGACCCCTGGTTCAAGGTCGCGGGTGTCGCTTATTTCAACTTTGAAAGGACGCTTTGTTCCAGCTACATTAACTCCGCCCGCGGCATTAATTTCTTCCACCGCCAATGTTATTCCTCTTTCTGCGTCCACGCCGTCGGGATACCCTCGGGAAATAGGAACGCCGAGTACGATGGGCTGAGCTATAGAGTCCTTCGGGCTCAGAGGGCAAACGCAGAGAAAGGGTATAAATATGAGTATCAGGAGTAAGCCTATGCCGCCAGTATCCACCCAACCTTTATTTTTCATAAGAACCTCCTTTGAAAAATTTCAGCTATACTATTATGCTGCTTCTAAGAAGTCAAGGCTCTCTTATATCAGATGTCCGCTTCACCTCCTTCCTTCTTTAAACGGGTTGGTCCAACTATTCTTACGGAATATCTACTTGCGCTCGTACACAATTTTTCCGTCAACTATCGTCATCACTGCCTGTATGTCTTTCATAGACTCCTCTGGGCAGGTTAGTATATCATGGGAGATGACAACCAGGTCTGCCAGCTTACCTGGTTCGATCGAGCCTTTCACATTCTCCTTAAATGAGTACGCGGCAGATCCATTCGTATAGAGACGCAGTGCTTCCTCCCTAGTTATTGCTTGATTTGCCCCATAGACCACTCCATTGGGGTCCTTTCTGGTCACCATTACATACATGTTGACGAAAGGATTGTATGTATTGACAGGATAATCCGTACCGGCTCCGATGCTCCCTATCCCCATATGGTCTATCATCCATTTGGTTGAGCAAGCCCTGTTAGCTTTTTCCTTACCCAGGAACCTCTCGACAGTAGCAGCTTTATCCCACATGAAGTTGTTTTGCAGATCAACTCTAACGCCCAGCTTCTTAGCTCTTTCCATCTGGTCAGGCTGCATCAGGCTTGCATGTATCAGGATGAAACGTCTGCCCATTATGGACTTCTCTTTGTTTGCATACTCATAGGCATCTAATACTTTATCTATCGCCGCATCTCCGACACAATGTATACCGACCCGCCAGTTATATCGATTGCATATTGCCACCAATTTGTTGAGCCTTTCTGGAGGTATCAAGAACGAGCCATAATAACTGGGGTCATGAGGGTATGGATCTCGCATGTAGGCCGTTTTAAGCGTCATTCCACCGTCAACAATGAGCTTAATCCCAGAGAAACTGAGCCAATCGTCCCCAAAATCTGAGTAGCAGCCGATCCCCCTTATGATTCTTCCCCATTCATCCAGCGATTCGGTGGGTATCGCTTCACCAGTTGGGCAATACATTAGACTTACCCTCATAGTTGCCTCACGATTAGCCCAGATATGTTGATAGATTTTGAAAGACTCAGGATCAGTAACACCGATTACGGTCCCCGTTAGGCCAGCACTATTGAAGGTTTTCATTGCATCTTTATACATCTTTACTTTTAAATCGAAAGGCCAAGGGGGCACTACGTTGCTTACCAGGGGTATAGCGGCTTCGGCAAGTACGCCGTTTGGTTCACCAGTCACAGGGTCTCTTTGTATTTCTCCTCCCGTAGGGTTAGGTGTGTCTTTTGTTATCCCGGCTAACTTCATGGCGTAGCTGTTGACCATCACAAAATGACCGACCGTTGGCAGAAATACTGGATGATCGGGAGCAACGCTGTCAATCTCCCATCGGGTTAGGTATCTCTTCTCCTGCAACTGAGCGAGCGGATGCCATCCTCCCCCTCTTATCCACTCGCCCGGTTTCGTCTTCACTACCCACTCTTTTATAAGCGCAAGCGCATCGGCAACTGTTTTTGCTTTACCAAGAGGTACCTTATACAATGCTTCTCCGGCTTCCTCCATATGATTATGAGAATCTATGAGCCCCGGTAAAACTGTTTTCCCCTTTAGGTCTATTTTCAAGGTTCCCCGGCCTGCCAGGGCAAAAATATTCGTATTCTTACCCACGGCTAGAAATTTTCCATCCCGAATTGCCACTGCCTGAGCTATGCTAAAGTACTTGTCTACCGTCACCACTTTTCCGTTGTACAGTATCATATCCGGATAGTGAACTACCAACGAAGAGGCTCCTGTTAGCGCGGGCGCTAAGACTAAAGAGAGAAACATAATTAAGAATATAGCTTTCTTAATTTCCATTTTGAGCCCGCCTTTCATATCCCTCGGAATTCGAGGTCTCC